>CAZVRY010000059.1:0-30006 GCA_964629545.1 uncultured Verrucomicrobiota bacterium
CCCAAGTGCCGTCCGGGTGCAGCACCTCTTCTACGGAGGCCAAGACGCGATGATGGGGGCCGATCTCAGGGAATGGCTCCTGGGCCAGCACAGTGGAACCGGAGCACGCAAGGGCGAGAAACAGGGAAGGCTTCATGGCTCTGGCCACTCTCTCCCCGCGCCTTCGACTGCAGACGGCAGCCCAGGCGCGAGGAGAGGGGAGGGGATTGGGGGCACTCCTTCTTTCTGAACGAGAATTGCCGGCATTCAGGGCGGAGCATGAATTGAACAGTCCCCCTGCCCCATTCCCTTCATGTTCTCTCCGAATTCATGAGGCTCACCCCCCGGCTGACCCCACATGCATTCAGGGCGGAGCATGAATTGCGACCGCGGTGACGGCTTCCATCGAGGGCATGCCCGTTCCTGCTCGCCCTCGTCCCCCCTCGCCGTCTTCCCGCCCTCCGCGATGGGAATTGCGGTCCAGTCTGTGGCCGAGGTTGTCAACGGGCGGGGGGGCCGTGAGCTTCTTGGGATGGCGACACCCTCGACTGAAGACCGTCGCAAAATCTTTGCGGACCGGACCGCACACTTGCGCATTATGAGTTGCTGTGGAACTGGCCTGCGCGCCCAGGCAACGTCGCCCCCCCGCACGACGGGAGGATCGAGCAGAATCGAGCCGGGCATGGGTCTGAGGCGGACAGTTCCAGGTTTTTTGCAGGACCGGCACGTCGCACGCAGAGTCCCGGTACTTCTCTCGTGGACGTCGGGAGGGGTGCTTACGCCGTCGGCGTGCCGGCCTGCATTCTTAAGGCCCACTCCACCGACCTGGCCATTGGCCCGCCCCGCAGGGCCTAAGCGGGAAAAAGTCGAACTGACCCGCCCGCCCCCGCCCCAACGCCACCCCCTTCACTCGTAGCGGAGGGCGTCGATGGGATCCAAATTGGCCGCCTTCAGCGCCGGGAAAAAGCCGAACACAACGCCAATCACCGCGCTCACGCTGAACGCCAACATCACCGATCCGTTCGAAATCAAAGTTGGAAACCCGGCAAACTTGGTCAGCAGGGGCGCCAGCCAAAAGCCGGTGGCAATCCCCAAACACCCCCCCACCACGCTCAAGACCACCGCCTCGATCAGGAATTGCCGCAGCACATCCCGAGCGCGCGCCCCCACCGCCAGCCGAATCCCAATCTCCCGCGTCCGCTCCGTCACGCTCACCAGCATGATGTTCATGATCCCAATCCCTCCCACCACCAGCGACAGCCCCGCAAACGAGCCGATCAACACCGTCATCACCCGATTGTTCGCGTTGGCAAACTCGCTGATTTCCTGCTGGCTCCGAATGGAAAAGTCGTCCTCCCGGTCCGGCGTGATCTGGTGCAGTTGACGCAGCAACAACGCCACCTGGTTGGTCACCTCCGACAGCGACTCCGGGCTCTCGGCCTGGATGTTAAAGGACCGGAACTTGGTGTCCCCCGTCAACCGCTTCATCGCGCTTGTGTAGGGCATGAGGATCACGTCGTCCTGATCCTGACCGAAGGCATTGGCCCCTTTCGACGCCAGCCAACCCACCACCGTAAACGGCGCGTTCTTGATCCGCACCACCTGCCCCACCGGATCCACCCCCTCCCCGAATAACGTCGCCGCCGTCGTCTTCCCGATCAAACACACCTTGTTCGCACTGCGCACGTCCGCCTCGCTGAAATTGTCTCCCGCCTGGAATCGCCAGGACCGAATCGAGGCGTAGTCGGCACTCACCCCCCAAATCCCCACCGACGTATTCTGGTTCCCCACGGTAACCTGGGCCGAGGCGCGCACCTCCGGACTGGCGCCGCTCACGCCTGGGATCTCCCGCCGCAACGCCTCGTAGTCGCGCTCGGTCAAATTCGGTTGCATGCCAAAGCCCCCCCGCACGCCCCCGCGCGACATATTGCCGGAAAAGATGATCACCAGATTGTTCCCCATGCTGGCAATCTGCTTGTCCACCTCCGCCTTCGCCCCCGCCCCCATGCTCACCCCCACGATCACCCCCGAAATCCCCACAATGATCCCCAACATCGTCAGGAACGACCGCAGGATGTTCCGGCGGACGGCTCGCAAAGCGGTGCGCAGCGTGGCCCACATACTCAAGCAAGATGAACCGCCCGCTGCTCGGCGTCCAGCTTCGCCAACTCCTCTGGCGCATGCAACCGCCGCCCCACCCCCTCGTCCGTCCGAATCAACCCGTCCCGCATCACCACCTTGCGCTTGGCAAAACTCGCAATGTCCAATTCGTGCGTCACCATCACGATCGTGATCCCCTGATCGTTCAACCTCTGAAAGGTCCCCATCACCTCGATGCTCGTCCGCGTGTCCAGGTTCCCGGTGGGCTCGTCCGCCAGCAGCACCCGCGGCTGGTTCACCAGCGCCCGCGCAATCGCCACCCGCTGCTGCTGCCCCCCCGACAACTGGCTGGGGTAATGATCCGCCCGATCGGTCAGTCCGACCAACTCCAGCGCCTCCAGGGCCCGGCGCTTCTGCTCCCGCGCCGACACCGCCGGCCGCGAATACAGAATCGGCAACTCCACATTCTCCAGCGCCGAGGTCCTCGCCAACAGGTTGAACCCCTGAAACACAAACCCCAACTTGCGATTGCGCAAGTCCGCCAACGCGTCCCGCCCCAAGCCGCCCACGTCCACCCCGTCCAGACAGTAACGCCCCTCCGTCGGCCGATCCAAACACCCAATCGTGTTCATCATCGTCGACTTCCCCGACCCGCTGGCCCCCATGATCGCCACAAATTCACCCGGGAGAATCGCCAGATCCACCCCGCGCACCGCCTGCACCTCGAGCGAACCGTTCCGGTAAGTCCGCCGAAATCCCTCCAGCTTGATGATCGGCTCCATGCGCCAACGCCCATTGCCTCACCGCCGCGGCGGGCCGCCAAACGGACTCCCAAACGGATTCCGCGCCTGCGTTGCCGCCGCCGCCGGGCTCACCGCCACCCCCACCACCACCTGGTCCCCCTCCTTCAACCCCTCCAATACCTCCACGCTCACATTGTCCGCTATCCCCAGCTTCACCGTCACCGGCCGCAGCACCGACCGCTCACCCCCCGTCGAGGTAACCTCCTTCTCCAACGTGTAGACCGTCCCCTCACGCGGTCCCTCCGCCTCCACCCGCCGCCGCTGCCCACCACCTCCGTCTCCCCCCGCCCCGCCCCCAAACCCACCCCCAAAGCCCCCGCCTCCACCCCCACCGCCAGGCCCCCCACCCTGCGCAAACCGCGCCCGGATCTCCGCCATCGCCGCCTCATACTTCTGCTTCTGCTCCGACGTCAGCGACGCCATATAAGCCTCCCGCTCCTGGTCCGTGGGACGCCGCCTCGACCCTTCGCTCTGCCAGGGCATCACCGGAAGTCCCGCAAACGGCCCCTCCTGTATCAGGGCCACCGCCGCCGCCGCCTTGCCCGCGGGCGCATTCGTATCCCCTCTGAGCGCGGCCCCGGCCGGGGCGCGGAACCGCACCGCCGCGTTCGGCACGGTCAGCACGCCCTTCCTCTCGGCCGTGATAAATCGCGCATTCGCCGTCATGCCCGGCCGCAACTTCAGGTCCCTATTCTCCACCGCCACCACCGTGGTGTAGGTGACCACGTTCTGATTGGTCGTCGGCGCGTAGCGCACTTGCTGCACCGTTCCCTCGAAGTTCCGTCCCAAGAACGCGTCCACCGTGAACAGCACCTTCTGACCCTCCTCCAACCCGCCGACGTCGGCCTCCGACACCGCCGCCTCGATCTGCATCTTGCTCAGGTCGTTGGCGATCACGAACAAGGTCGGCGCGTTCATGCTCGCCGCCACCGTCTGCCCCGCCTCCACCTTCCGCGTGATCACCATCCCGTCCATGGGCGCGTAAATCGTCGTCCGGCTCAGGTCGACCTTGGCCCGATCCACATTCGCCTGGCGCGTCTTCACCGTCGCCTTGGCCTGACTCAGGCTGACCCGGGCCTGGTCGTACTCGGATTTCGAAATCAATTGGTCCGCCATCAACCCCTCCGCGCGTTCGAAATTCAGTTGCGCCAGCTCCAGGGCCGCCTCCGCATTCGCCAACTCCGCCTCCGTCTGCCCCAACGCCCGCTCGTAGGTCGCCGGATCGATCTGCGCCACCACATCGTTCGAACGCACCATCGAGTTGAAATCCGCCTTGATCTCCGTAATCACCCCCGAAATCTGGCTGCCCACCTCCACCATCCGCACCGGCGTCAGCGAACCGTTCGCGGTCACCGACTGCGTGATGTCCCCGCGCGCCACCGCGCTCGTCTTGTACTCCACCGCCCCCGCCGCCGGCCGCCGCCACCAGCCATACCCCCACCAGGCCGCCGCCCCCACCACCGCCAATACCACCAGCCACCCCACCATCCCCTGCCCGCGCTCGTCGTTCCTACTTAAAGTCTTCACCATAAATATCGCACTCGTCCGCGGGTCGCAGGCTAGAGACCCACCCCCTCCCGAACAAGCGCAAAAACGCCCTGATCCCGGGGCCACGCGGGCAACCGGAATAGCCCCCCATGTCCCGGATTTCGCGGATCGCCAGCAGGATGGGCGCCCCCGATTTGCAGTAGCCTTTTTCGACCCGCTCCGCTAACAGTGAAGGCATGCCTGAGAAGAGCATCAACGACCTGCCGCGAGCCCTCCGAGAATACTTCGAAAAGGGCAACGCCGCGCTCGAGAAACACAATTTCGACTACGCCATCGCCATGTACTCGCAGGTCCTCCTCAAAGAGCCCGGCTTCTTCGAATGCCGCCAGGCCCTGCGCGCCGCCCAGTTCAAAAAACAAGGCGGCGGCCGCGGCTTCTTCAAACGCATGATCGGCACCGCCAGCTCCTCCCCGCTCCTCGCTAAAGCCCAACTTGCCCTCCGCAGCAACCCCATCGAAGCCCTCCAAGTCACCGAACAAATTCTGAACTCCGACCCCGGCAATACCCTCGCCCACAAACTCCTGGCCGAAGCCGCCCTCAACGCCGATTTCCCCCGCACCGCCGTCCTCTCCCTCGAGATCATCACCAAACAAGCCCCGCGCGACCGTGACACCATCCTCAAACTCAGCCAGGCCCTCGTCCGCGCCGGCCAAGCCGAGAAGGCCGATAACCTCCTCCACGAACTCGCCCGCGCTTTCCCCAGTGACCCCACCGTCGCCCAGGCCCTCAAAGACCTCGCCGCCCAGCGCACCCTCCACGAAGGCGGCTATGAAGCCCTCGCCGACGGCCAGGGTTCCTACCGCGATATCCTCAAAGACAAAGACGAGGCCATCACCCTCGAACAGGAAAAACGCGAGGTCAAATCCGACGACGCCTCCCTCCGCCTGATCGCCGAATACGAAGCCCGCCTCCTCCAGGAACCCAAGAACCTGCGCCTCGTCCGCTCCCTCGCCGAACTCTGCGCCGAACGCAAGGACTTCGATCGCGCCCTCGCCTACTACCAACGCATCGTCGACCAGGAAGGCAACACCGACCCCTCCCTCGAACAGGCCATCACCCAAACCACCCTCAAGAAACTCGAACACGCCCTCCAACAACTCGACGAGTCCGACCCCGCCCAGGCCGAGGAGGCCGCCCGCCTCCGGGCCGAACGCGCCGCCTTCGAACTGGCTGAAGCCAAACGCCGCGTCGACAAATACCCCAACGACCTCCAACTCCGCTTCGATCTCGGCGTCCTCTACTTCAACCACGGCAAAACCGGCGAGGCCATCGCCGAACTCCAAAAGGCCCAGTCCAATCCCCACCGCCGCACCCAGGCCATGAATTACCTGGCCCAGTGCTTCAGCCGACGCAAAATGTACGACGTCGCCGCCCGCACCCTCCAGAACGCCATCAAGGAAAAACAAACCCTCGACGACGAAAAAAAAGACCTCATCTACAACCTCGGCCTCGTCCTCGAGCAAATGGGCAAACGAGAAGACGCCCTCGAACAGTTCAAACTCATCTACGAAATCGACATCGGCTACCGCGATGTCGCCGCCCGCGTCGACGCCTACTACGCCAACCAGGACCCCACCTGATCCAATGCGGAAACCCGCCCACGCCCCGTCCCTCCTGCCCCCACTCCCCACCCCACGGCCCCACGGCCCGGCTCCCCTCACCGATCCCGCCGCAATAGGTAGCCCGCCAGCGCCTCCAGCGCCCTCGCTCGCCCCCTAAACGGCTGCAGCGCCGCAAATGCCTTCCGCGTCAATCGCTCCGCAATCCGACGCGACCGCTCCAACCCAACGATCGCCGGGTAGGTCGCCTTCTGCGCCGCCACGTCCTTCCCCGCCGTCTTCCCCAACTGCTCGCTCGTCTGCGTCACATCCAAAATGTCGTCGATGACCTGGAAGGCCAGCCCGACGTGGTAGCCGAAATCGGTCAGGGCCGCTAACTCGCCCGGCCGGCAGTTCGCGCTCATCCCCCCCAGTCTTACCGCGCAACACAGCAAGGCCGAGGTCTTCCGTTCGTGGATGTAGCGAAGCTGCCGCGCCGAAATGCGCCGCCCCTCCCCCTCCAGATCCGCAACCTGGCCCGCGACCAACTGCAGCGACCCCGAGGCCCGGGCCAACTCCAAGACCACCGCCCCCTGCCCATAGCGCGGCCAACCCCGACACTGCGCGGCAATCTCGAACGCCTGCGTGAGCAACGCATCCCCCGCCAGTATCGCAATCCCCTCCCCAAACACCTTGTGATTCGTCGGCTTCCCACGACGGAAATCGTCGTTATCCATCGCCGGAAGATCGTCGTGAATGAGCGAGTATGTGTGGATGCACTCGACCGCGGCCGCCAAAGGCACCGCCTCCCGCTCGGCCGCCTCCCCGCCGCAAGCCCGCGCCGCCGCCAGACAAAGCGCCGGCCGCAACCGCTTGCCCCCGGCAAACAACGAGTAGCGCATCGCCCGATGAATCGTCCGCGGCTTCGCCGTCGCACGCGGCAGCAACCGGTCGATCGCCTTGTTCACCGCCGCCGTCCGCGTGGCCAGAAAGCCCTCGAGATCGAACTCGCTTCCGTCACAAGCAATGGGGGTCACGGCGCTCACCACCTCTTTCTAAAAACCGCTCCCTCCCGAAGCAAGCCCACAATTGCCCACCCCGTTCCGGATCCCTGCCCCGTGCTTCGCCACTCGGTCATTCGTCGCCGCCCCCCTCACCCCAGACCCTCACCCGCACCTCCCGCACCCACCAATCGTCGCCCCCATTGTAAAACCGGAAGTCGCATTCCCCATTCTGCCGACCGGCCAACCGCGCGTCGTCCACCCGGAAGTCCACCCGACGCCACCCTCCCTGCCCCGTCCGCGCTCCCGCCACCCCTTGCGCTTTGTAAGCCCCCTCTACCGGCGCCCCAGGGTCGAACGAATCGTAGTGCAGTTCCAACCGACCTCGCCCCTCGTCCAAAAACTCCACACTGATCTCCACCCTGCGACCAACGGCCCGCGCAAAACCATCGTCCACGTCGAAATACAAATAGTGCCCCGGCTGGCTCGCCCCCAACCGCCAGCACCGCTCCCCCTCCCGTTCCCCCTCCTCGAAGGGCCCATCCTGCACCCGCACCGGCGCCAAACCAGCCAACCCCCCGGGCCTCGCGGATACCTGCGTGCCGCCCGCAAACCGGCTCGGCGCCACCTGCCCAGGATCTGCCTCCACCGCGCGCACCAGCCAAAGCAGGGTCCGCAAATCCACCACCCGCACCGTGTCCCCCGCCAACTGCCCCAACTCCCGCGAAACCTCCGCATACCACGTCGGCGACTTCAGAATCGACCGCACCGCGACAAACCGGGGCGGACTGCCGCCGGCCAGGCTGTGGAGCGTCCGCGCCACCTCCCGCGGCGGCCCGTCCACGTCCGAACGCATCCGCAATATCGGCATCCCCGCATGCAACCCCCGCGCCGGCACCTTCTGCGCCACGATCCCACCCGGCGAAAAACGCGCATAGGCATCCAACCCCTCCCCACTCAACCCCGGCGCGTACCCGTCAATCACGAACCCCGTCACCGTCAAATCCCACTGGCGATAATACCCCTCGCAGTGCCGCTCCCATACCGCCATCCCAGACCCCAACCCCGAGTGCCGCCGCGGCGGCGTCAGATAACCAGGATTCAAGTATCCGGCGCCCGAATCCCCAGCCACGAAGAAATCGTTGGTGGTGCGCCGCGCCCGCGCCCACGCCATCCCCAGCGGAAACCGATCCGCCAAATTCGGATTGAACGCCCAGGCCAGCGGCGTCTGCCCCCGGGCCGGATCCCGCCATAACCGCGGCAACTCCCGATACAGCCACGCCGCCGCGTCGTAATCCCCCACGTAATGCGCCACATACCCCCGCGGCACCACCCGACCCGACCCGTCCAGAATCCCCGCCGCCTCCAGACTCGCCCGCGTCGGAGCCGGGTTCTGTTCGTAACGCGCCGCCAGCGGGTAATGCTGAAAAAACGAAGCGTTCGCCATCGCCCCTAACCCGAGGGCGTCCGCATCCATGTAGGCGTTGAAACACGAGAGGATCTCCGCGTAACGCCACTCCGTCGGCACCGGCTCGTGCCGCCCCCCCGCCCCCCAATGCCCGCCCCGGTGATTGGTATACTTGTACGCCCACGGCACGAAGCCCGCCACGTGGATCATCGCCGCCCCCTCCAGCCGATCATACGCCGCACGCAGCAACTCCTTCAGCACCATCACGTCCGTCCCCGGCGCCTGCCCAGGCTCGTCCACACACCCCTCGTCCTCCCAGACCCCCAAATCGAACAACACCCCGCGGTGCGCGATCACATAATCGTGATTCGACAGCGTGTGATGCTCCGGCCCGGCCGCCCGCCAACTCCGCAGCCAATGCCCATCCAAGTAATACCCCATCCGCCGCGGATTAGCCTTCCCCGTCCGCACGTACCGCTCCACCAACCACCGATACGCATCCCCCTTCGCACTCCCCGTCGATGCCAAACCCGTGCCCGGAATCGTCCCCCTCCCCGTGAACAGCGAACCCCCGTCCTCCCCCAACAACCGCACCCGCACCGGACGCGCCCCCTCCCCTCGGATCAGCCGCTGACACCAACTCCCCTCCCCCGCGTCCCAGCGCACCGGCAGCAAATCCTCGCAACCCGCAACCGTCGAAGCCAAATTCGAAGTCGCCGGCACCCGCTCGTCCCACACCACCACCCCCCGCACCTCCCGCGCAAACCGCGCCAACAACTCCTCCGTCGTCGCCACCCGCTCCACCACCCGCCCCTCCAGCCAACCCCCAGCCCCCGTCATCTCCCCCCACCAGAAATCGTCCGCCGACCCGATCCAGCGAACGAATAACCTCGGGCCCTCCCGGTTCACGATCCCTTGCAAAGCAAACACCAGGTGACACTCGTCCCAGAACCGCCGCCGCTGCGCCTCGTCCGCCAATTCCAGCTTCAACAACGGGGTCAAGTCGAAATGGACAATCGAAGGCGCCTCCGGCCGTCCAGCCGCACTGGCCCCCAGTGGAACCTGCCAGACGCCCGCGAGCAGCATCACGCCCAGCACCCCTGCCGCCCGCCACCTCCACCTCCGCATCCCCCGCCCTGCCCCAGCCGCCCTCGCCCTCCCAGCCTCGCAGCGCGCCCCCTCCATCGTCAGTCTCCGTGGTTCATCCCCGCCGAACATGCGCGATCCCCGCTTACCGATACGTCAATGGCCCCACCCACCGCGTGTTGTAGCGGTTGGTCCAACCGTCGTTCGGAAACGCCGGACGCGGCTGACGCCCATAGAGTTGGTCATCCATCCCATGCCATGGCAACGGCCCCACCTGATAGCCCAACTCCACATGGAAATCCCCATCCTTCTCCCATCCGTCCGTGAACAGGAAATACTGCCGCTCCATGCCCTCCGCCCGGCTCGGCTCCGCCGCCACCGAAAATGTCAGCGTCAACTCGTCACCGCCATTCACCAACACGAACGCCTCGTCCCGTGCCGCCACCAACTCGTCCACCCGCCCATAACGGGTGCACCAACCCGTCACCGCCATCCACCAGGCCGGCGTCGCTCGCACCCGCGCATAATCCGGCGTCAGCGGCTCGAACCACGGCCGCTCCTCGTAGGGACTGTAACCGCGCCAATGCAAATCCGCCGACTCGGGCTTAACCCAGGCCACCCGCGCCAAATCATCGTCACCCCTCTCCCACAAGGCGGCCCGGTCCCAGTGAATCTCGAACGCCGTCGTCAACCGCAACCGCCGCGCCCCCGCCGGCAACCGGCCCGCCAAATCCACCAGCATCGTCTTCGTCTTCCCACAGGGCGCCCCCACCACCACCTCGACGCGCTGCCAAACCCCCTCCGCCGTCTCCACCTCCAAGGTCGGAAACGGAAACGGCAAGTCCGGATGATGCGACGCCCCCACGTTCGCCATGCCCCCGCCAAACCGCAGCCACCCGGTCAGCGCCAACACCAACGGACGCCCCACGTCCAAAACGCCAAAATCCAACACCACCCCGTGCGGCTCCGCCAAGCCACGCAGTTGCGGCGGACGCAATCGAGCCGGCGATACCCACTGCCCGTCGGTCGCCAGCAGGCGCGCCGTCACGTCCTCCCCCTCCGAACTCCAAGCCGACCGCAGCGGCTTCGCGTCCCTCAAAACCCAAACCCCCGTCGGCGGAAACGGCGGCCCCGGCACCAGCTTGTCCAACGGATGCACCTCGGTCCCCGGCGGATGATCCACCACCACCAACTGCGCCTCGTCCAAATACAACACCTCGCGCAGCTCCGAGGTGATCTGCACCACCCGCCGACCCTCGCGGGGCGGAAACATCGACTCCGTCCCAACCCACACCAGCTCGTCCGTGTCCGCCGGAATGAACCGGTCGTCCGACATCCGCAACCCCACCGGCGCCGCCCCCAAAATGTCCGTCACAAACCGGAACCCCTGCCCGTCCCAGGCATACAAAAACGGACACGAACCCGTCGGCAACTGCCACTCGTCCACGGTCAACACCAACTTCGGATCCGCCTTCACATCCACGATGTTCTGCGCCAAGTCGAACCAGCGGATCGTCATGGACTCCAAATTCGTATGCGACCCCACCCCGATCTCCACCGGCAAGGTGCGCACCGTCCGCCGCGTCCGCCACCCCCCGGAAGCGAGCTCGATCTGCATCCCGATCCCGCTCGCATTCGATCGGTTGCCGGCCAGCCGCAGCTTGAGCAGCCCATGGACATGCCCACCCTCGTTCCGCCACACCGTCAGCCCACCCCCAGCCAACGTCACGACCAAGTCCACATCCCCATCCTCATCCAGATCGGCCCAGGCCAAGGACTCCACCCCCGTCCCCGCCAAGCGGTCGAAACCCAACGCCGCCGTCGTCTCCTGGAAACCTGCCGGCCCCGCGTTCCGCCACACCCGCAGCCCCTTGCCCCACGCCAACACGTCCAGCCACCCGTCATTGTCATAGTCCACCAGCGCCACCCCCGCCGTCTCCGCCACGTCCGACGCCACCCCCACCGGCTTCGACATCCCCTTCGCCACCAGCGTCAGCCGCCCGCCCCCCGCCAACACCAGGTCCGGATGCAGGTCGTTGTTCACATCCCCCACCGCCAGGGCATCCGCCGCCGGCCACTCCGGCGGGACGTTCGTCGCAACCAAGGCTCCCCCGCGCTGCTTCATGAAAAACCCCGGCGGCCGCCCCCCTCCCACCAGCCAGGCATCCGCCAAATCGTCGCTGTTCCAGTCATCCACCACCACCTGCCGCACCCCCGTCAGCGTCGCCGGGATCCCCGACGTGGCCGTCCGATCCGTGAAATACCAGTTGCCCAAATTCCGAAACACCCGCACCCCACCCGTGCCCGCCCCCACCGCCACCAAATCCAGCTTGCCCGTAAAATCCAAATCCACGAGCGCGCCGTCTGTCGCCAGCAAGTTGGTCAACCCCGTCGCCCGCGTCACGTCCCGGACCAGCCCGTTCGTCGCCAGCCGAAATACCCGCGAACCCTGCGGCCCCAACATCAGCACGTCCTCCACCTTGTCGTGATTCAAATCCGCCACCAGACAACGCGCAAACCTCCCCGCCCCACCCCCCGCAATCGGCTCTCCCATCGCCCGGAACCCTCCACCCCCGTTCGTCAACAACCGCAGCGACCCGCTCGCGTCGGCCACAAACAGGCACGGGCGCCCATCCCGAAAGAGATCGATAATCCCCGCCGGCCCCTGGTAGGCCGCCCCCTCCCCCAGGACCGCCGCCGTCACGTCCACAAACCGCACCGCGATCCCCCGCGCATCCGGCACCTCGGCCACGAACGGCACCCGGGCCTCCGTATACCGGCACCGCTCCAGCAGCGCGACGTCCGTCGGCGCCTTCCGCGCCGCCAACACCTGGCGATGCGTCTCGATCGACTGCGCCGCCTCGTCCGTCCGCCCCAGCCGAATCAACACCTGGCTCAACGCGTAATGCGCCACCGGATGGTCCGCCTGCAGCGTGATCGTCTCCTGAAACGCCGCCGCCGCCTCCTCCAAATGCCCCAACTCCTGATGCGCCTTGGCCAGTTGGAAACTCACCGCCGCCACGCTCATGTCCGCGTCATGCACCGTCTGCAACGCCTGCAGCGCCGACTCGAATTGCCGCAACCGCAACCGCGCGCACCCCGCCACGTAATGCGCCGCCAACAGCTTCGGATCCAATTCCAACGCCCGCTCCGCACTCCCCAGGGCCTCCCCGGCCATCCCCGCCCGCAGCAGCGCGTTCGCCAGATTCAGATGCGCGTCCGCCTCCGTCGGCTTCAAACCCACCGCCTGCCGGAACGCCACGATCGCATTCGTCGATTCCCCGGCGTCCAGGTAGTTCTTCCCCGTATTCATGGCCCGCACAAACGGATCCCCCGCCGGCCCCGCCGGCCGCCGGCCCAACCACCACACTATCCCCCCAACCAACACCAGAACCACCAGCACCCGCAGAAACGTGGTCCCTCGCGCGCGGATCGAGGTCGTCATGTTCATGATCGATCGGTCAGGGTTGCGCGAAGATCCGGTTCGCCTCCTCCAGGGTCTCCTTGGACCCAATGTCATACCAGAGCCCCGGCACCCGCCACGTGTAAACCGGCATCCGCGGGTAGAGCCACTGGATCAAGCGCCCCGGCTGGTCCGGATTGTTCCCCTCCGCCACGTAACGCCCAATCCAGGGCAGCGTCTCCCTCGGATAGTAGTAAAGCGCAATCCCCGTCACCGTGCTGGCGGGCGCCTTCGGCTTCTCCTCGAAAAACGTGATCCGCCCCCCCTCATCCATCGTGATCGCGTTGTACTTGCGAACCTCCTCCAGGTCGCCCACGTCGTAAACCGCCAGCACCGGCGCCGCCACCTTCCGCGCGTAGGCCCCGAAATCTTCCAAGCTCCGATTGAACAAGTTGTCCCCCGCCACCACCATCAAATCGTCCGCAATCGCCTCCCGCGTCAACACCAGGTGAATGTCCCCAATCGCCCCCAGCTTGTTGCTGTCGTCGGTCGAACCGTCGTTGACGATCTTAAAGCGAAGCCGGGGATGCCCCGCCTGATACCGATCCGCCCACTCCTGAAAATGCCCCGCGAACTTCGCGTTGGTCACCACATAGACCTCGCTGATCCCATCGATCGGGGCCAGGTTGTCGAGCACATACTCGATCATCGGCTTGCCAGCGACCGGCAGGAGCGGCTTGGGTTGGGTGAGGGTGAGCGGGTAAAGGCGAGTGGCGTAGCCGGCGGCCAGGATCAGGACTTTCATGCATTAGGGACTGCTTCAAGGTCGAAAAGGCTCGGCGCAACCTGCCGCGCCAAGCCCTGACAGCGAGCCAGAATTTCCGCGCTCGATTCGCAATTCAAGGCGAATTCCGCCAAACCCCGCGCCTCCTCCATCTTCAGCCGCCGGATGAGGAACTTGACCGGAGGCACCAACGGAGGCGCCACGCTCAATTCCTGCACCCCAAACCCCAAGAGCAGCGGCACCAAACACGGATCCCCCGCCATCTCCCCACAAACCCCCACCCAAATCCCCCGCCGCGCCGCCGCATCCACCGTCGCCTTGATCAGCCGCACAATCGCCGGATGCGTCGGCTGATACAAATGCGCAATCCGCTCGTTCAACCGATCCACCGCCAGCGTGTACTGAATCAGGTCGTTCGTCCCCAAACTGAAAAAATCCACCCGCTGGGCCAGCGCATCCGCACACAGCGCCGCCGACGGAATCTCGATCATCGCCCCCACCTCCATCGCCTCGTCGAACGGCACGCCCTCCGCCCGCAGTTGCTCCCGGCATTCCCCCAGCAACGCATTGGCCTGCTCGAGTTCGTCCAAACCCGAAATCATCGGATACATCAGCTTCACCTGCCCCGCCGCGCTCGCCCGCAACACCGCCCGCAACTGCGCCCGAAACAAATCCTTCTCCTGCAAACAAAACCGAATCGCCCGCCAGCCCAAAAACGGATTGATCTCCTCCGGCACCGCCACGTTCGTCAGGAACTTGTCCCCCCCCAGGTCCAGAGTCCGGATGATCACCGGCGCCGGCCGCAAGGCCTCCGCCACCCGCCGATACGCCTCATACTGCTCCTGCTCCGACGGCATCTCGTTGCGGTGAATGAACAGGAACTCCGTCCGGAAGAGCCCCACCCCCTCCGCCCCAAACTGCCGCACCTGGTCGCTGTCTTCACATTGCTCGATGTTCCCCGACAACACCACCCGCCGCCCATCCATCGTCACCGCCGGCTCCTCCGTAATCGATCGCAGCCGATCCTCCAGCGTGACATGCTTGCGGACCAATTGCCCATACTCGAACAGCGTCTGATCCGTCGGGTTGATGACGATCACCCCGTTGTACCCGTCCAGCAGCGCGTTCTCCCCCGTCACCAACGTCCGACTGGCATCGTGCAGCCCCACCACCGCCGGGATCTGCAACGACCGCGCCAGAATCGCCGTGTGCGAGGTCTGGCTCCCCACATCCGTCGCAAACCCCAAAACCATCTTCTTGTCCAACAACGCCGTCGTCGACGGCGCCAAATCACGGCTGATGATAATCGCGGGCTGCTGCAGCACGGGCACCCCGGAGTGCCCCTCCCGCCCCAGCAGCCGACTGAGCAGTCGCGTCGCCACATCCCGCAAGTCCGCCGCCCGCTCCCGCAAATACTCGTCGTCCAACGCCTCCAGCGCGTGCAAATACTTGTCCGTCGCCTCCCGCACCGCCCACTCCGCATTCCACCGCTCCCCCCGAATCAGCCGCATGATCTCGTCCAGCAGCACCGGGTCGTCCAGCATCAGCAAGTGGGCATCGAAGATCTGGGCGTCCTCCGCCCGCATCGCCTCCCCCACCCTCCGCTGCACGTCCAACAACTCGTGCCGAGTCTGAATGATCGCCTGCTCCAACCGCTGCACGTGCAAGGCAATGTCCGCTTCCCCTAACTCGTACCTCGGCGTCTCCTCCGACCGCGTCCCCAAAACCAGGATCCTCCCCCGGCACACCCCAGCCGACACCGGGATGCCCCGAAGGATCCTCTCGCCAGCAGGCTTGGGCTCAGGCATGTCCCAGCATGTCCCAGCCCCACCGCGATGAAAAGCGAAATCACCCCAACGAATCATCAGGCGGTCGCGATCCACGACGGCCGCGAACCACGCTGTCCGGGGTATCCATGCCCCCCCGATGCACCGCCACGCCCCATCCTGTGGACTCTCCGCGAAATCCGCCAAATCCGCGGTGGCTCCACCCCCCTCGCGCATCAGGGCGGCGGATCGCAGGCGCGGCGGATCGCAGCTTGCGCCGCAACCTCCCCACCGCTACGGTGCCCTCCAAGAATAACCTTTGACACTATGCCTCATCACCCGCTCTTACGGAACATCCTCCACCTGGCCCGCCGGGCCCAGCACGACAACCTCCCCCCCCTCAACCCCAAAACCGCTGCGACGCCCCCTCCGCCGGAGCGAGCCTCAGCCCGCCAGTGGAGCCGGCGCGACCTGTTGCGTCTCGGCGTCAGCCTGACCTTGGCCTCGACGCTCCCACGAAGCCATCTCCAGGCCGCCGCACGCGTGAAACCGGGGTTCGGTTCCAAAATCGCCATCCTCGGCGGTGGGCTGGCCGGCTTGGCCGCCGCCGATCGACTGGCCACCGCCGGCATCACCGCAACCATCTATGAAGCGACGGACCGAGTCGGCGGTCGACAACACTCGCTGCGGGGACGGTTCCCTGGCCAAGTGGCCGAACTCGGCGGCGAATTGATCGACAACCTTCACAAGACCATGCTCGGATACGCCAAGGCGTTCCGCCTCACCCTCGAAGACCTCAAGAAGACGCCAGGGCACGAGACGTACTTCTTCCACGGCCAACCGTGGTCGGAGGCCGACGCCATCGCCGAATTCCGCGTCTTCTCGGCCCGCGCTCAAGGGGATTTCCGAGCCAGCAGCGGCGCACCTACCGCCCTCTCCCACAACGAGGCCGATTTCCTCCTGGATCGCCTCAGCGTCGCAGAGTTCCTCGACCGCCATGCGGCCGACCTGCCGCTCATCCGGGCCCTCCTCACCGAGGCCTATGAAGCGGAATACGGTCTCCCCGCCGCCCATCAGTCAGCCCTCAACCTCATCCTCTTCATCCACTTCGACCGCCGAAGCAAATTCACTCCCTTCGGAGTCTTCTCGGACGAACGCTATCACATCGTCGAGGGCAATGACGCCATCGCCGCGGGCATCGCCGCCCACCTCCCGGGCCCGATCGTCACCGGCGCCCGCATCGAACGATTGGGCCGCGACGCCGACGGCCGCTACCGCGTCCACTTGGCAGGCTCCTCCACCCCCGAACGCGCCGATGCACTCATCTGCACCCTGCCCTTCAGCGTGCTGCGATCCTCGGTGGTCCTCGAACCCAGCCTGGGTCTTTCAGCCGGGAAGCAACGAGCCATCGCCGAACTGGGCTACGGCACCAACGCCAAAACGATGATCGGATTCCAGGGCCGCCCCTGGACCGCCTTCGGGAGTAACGGCACCGCCTACTCCGACCTGCCTCAAATGCAAAACTGCTGGGAGACGAACTACTCCCAAGCCGGAGCAACCTCCATCCTGACGGATTACGCGTCTGCCGAACGCGGCGCTCAATGGCACCTCCACTCCGTCGACGAGACGGCGGACGCCTTCCTGAACGACCTCGACCGCCTTTGGCCCGGAGTCCGCAGCGCCGCTCGCCGTGACGCCCTCGGCCACTACGACGCCGTCCGGAAACACTGGCCCTCCGAACCTACCCAACTTGGCTCCTACACCTGCTACGCCCCAGGCCAGTTCACCACCGTCTGCGGCCTCGAAGGACTCGCCGAAGACCGTCTCAAATTCGCCGGTGAACACGCCGACTCCTTCTACTCGTGGCAAGGCTTCATGGAAGGCGCCCTCCTGTCTGGCATCCGCGCGGCCGAAGAAATCCTGGCCGACGTCAAGGCCCGCCAACTCGTCTAACCAAGGCCGCCGAGGTCCAGCGAGCTTCCTCCCCGCGCCCCTGGGGATCGGTTCAACGCGCCTCCACCCGCACGAAACGCGCCGTCCCAAGCCCCGGCCGCACCCCCCTCACCCGGGCCGTCACCAGGGTCGAACCGTCCGCTTGCGGCTCCCTCGACAGCGTCTCCACCTCCACCCCCGACCGGTCCCACGTCCGCAGATCCGCGGAAACCTCCACCTGATAACGCAAATCCGGCGCCGCCGTCCGCACGCGGTAGACAAACCTCAATCCATCCTCCCCCGCCCCCGCCAGCCACCCCAGCGCAGGCCCGTCCGCCCGGTCCGGCGACAACCCAAACGCATACTCCGCAAAGTTGCTCCAACCGTCCCCATCCCCATCCACCTCCGGCCCCCGATCCTCGCTCGCGGTCGCCACCGGGAAGGCCGTGGCCGCCCAGGCCTCGTATCCAGGAATGGGCAGCCCATTGACGCCCCCCAGACTCGGCGCCTCCAGCCAAACCACCGGACCTGTGCCGTCCGGAAACCGGCCCAGCGAGACCCCGCGCGGCGTCGGCCCAAACTCCACGTGCGCCTCGAACCGCAACAGCACCCCCGCCCGATCGCCCCGCACCAGCACCACCTCCTCCCCCTGACTGCTCAGGGCAAAGGGCCGCGGATTCGCAGGATTGCCCGCGGCATTGAAATCCGACTCCCGCAACCATCGCCGCCCCCCCGCCGCCAACACGCTCCCCGCAGGAAAACGATACTTCCGATAGTCCGCCACCGAATCGCTCAGCCACCAGTCCGACAAATCCACCGGCGCGCCCCCCACATTCAACAACTCGATCGCATCCCCCTGCCCATCCGCCGGCGACGCCATGACCTCGTTGATCACCACCCGAGGATCCTCGGTCGCTCCCACGATCCCCGGCGATCCGTGGAACATCCCGCTCGGCCGCCAGCTCCGCGGATCGCTTAACCACACGCTCTTCCCCTCCACCGTCGCCGGCCCCCCCGCCCAGTCCACAAGCTCCAGACTGCTCCCATAGCCGTCCGCCCGCACCGGCCAACGGCCCCCAGCCCCATAAGCACACCCAAATAACAGCTCTCCCCCCGACGTCCGCACCTCCAGGGCCTCACCCCCGTTCGACAAGGAACCCTCCCACGGCCCCAACACCCGCAGCCCAGGACGATAATACGGCGAGGTGGCCAATCCATAACGCTGCCCGAACACGGCCAGATCCTTCGCCACCACCAGACTCGCGCCCGCCTCCAGAACCGTGCCCAGCGGAAAACGGTAGGAAACCGCCTCCGCCAACTGCACCCCGGAAAGATCCATCGCCGCCGCCGACGCGTTGGCAAACTCGAGAAACTCCGCCTCGGACGCCTCCTGCGGATGGTAGTGAACCTCCGTCAACGCCAAGCTCCCGGCCGTCGGGCGAGGGAAACCCTCCGGCACATAGTATGTCTCCACCAGCGCCGACCACTCCGATCCCGTCCGCGTCCGCGCCCGCACCAGCGTGGGACGGTCCACCAGGATGCCCTGGCCGCCCACGATCCCCACGCCGCTCAGGGCCAGGTCGAAACTGATGTCGGGACTGGCGGCCTCGTGCTGGTGGATCTCGACCGCCACCACGTTGCCCTCCGCCCGCAACCCAAGACCGGCAGCGCTCATCGTGCGCTCGAGGTAGATGAACTCGTCAATCCTCTCCACCGCCGTCAGGGCCGGCGTCGCCGACGTCACCGGCCCCGCCGGCAGGTTCGTCCGCCAGATCTCCTGCCCATTCAAGTAGACCACCGCCCCATCGTCCCGCAGCAGCCGCAACTTCAATTCGCTGACCCCGCTCAAACCCGCCAGGTCAAAGGTCCGCCGGAAGTAGGTGGTCAGGTTCTTCTGGACCCCCTCCGCCTCCGGATCCGTGTCCACATACCCAGCCACCGTCGCCTCGTTGCCATCCCCATAACCGACCTCCGCCAAGCCCGACCGCCAGGCCGTGTCATCAAACCCCTCCCCCACCCAGCCCGGCCCCGGATCGGTGCCGTCATCCAAAAAGCGCCACCCCGAACCCGCCGCAATCAGGGACACCGTCGCCGCCCCGCCCGTCAAGGCCCGCGCCGCCGGATTGACCTCGCCCCCCTCCAGGCGCGGATCCGTCCCGTCCGTCGTCACATACACCGTGCCGCGGTCGCCCTCGTAGGTCACCCGCACCCCGCCGGGAACCGTCCCGCCAGGATGACTCGGCGACGGCGGTTCCACGGGCCACCACCCGCGCCGCCGCAGTTGCTCGAGCACCCGCGCGGTCCGCTGCGGGAAGAACGTCTCCCGCAGGTAGCGCCACTCGTTCGCCCATTCCTGGTCCCGGTCCCACGGGAGCGTCCCCACACTGCTGCCCGGCTGCCAGCGGGCCGTCTCCGCCACCACCGCCGTCGCAATCTCGTTCATCCTGGTGTCGTAGCGCGCCCCCGCCTCCGCCGGCGTCAACACCCCGCCCCCGTAACAGTGCCGATACACCCGGTCGCGGAACAGCACCCGGAAATCGGCGAAACGCATCAGCCGCTGAAACAACCCATCGGGCACATCCTGATCCGTGCAGTCCGCCCCCACATCCTGCAACACCAAATCGGAGTCTTGAGCGAAGAACTTCCACCCGCCCCGATCCGGCAGCTGCGGGCCGGCCGCCGCCCAATTGTGCCGAACCCACCAGTCCCAATCGTTCCCCGCGTAAAAACACAGCAACATGTAATCGCACAGATTCGTCAGGTCGATCCACCGCTGCGCCTCCGCCCAATCGTCCGTGCTCGCCTTCACCTGCTCCCACGTCTCCCGCCACGTGTCCAACGCCCCATGCGTGCTCCCGGAGTTCCCCGCCGTCGTAAAATGAAACGCCTCGCGCCCCCCCGCATAATAACTCGCCAAAAAAGCGTCCGTCGCATGCTCGTGCACATGGTAGATCCCGTGATACGCCCCATTCAGATACAAATGCACCTGCCGCCCATGCTTGCCAGGCTGCCCCATCGCCAACTGCATCTCGTCCATCCACACATTCCGCACATACTGCGCATCCCCACTCCGCGTCACCGGCGGATCCCCATACGGCACCGGCGGATTCTCCCGCGTCGCCAACCAGAAAAACGTGTCGTGCGAATGACTCCGCAACCGCAACTCGTCGAACTCCGTCGCCGCCCCCTCCGGAAAGAGCGAACCCCGCCCGAACACCGGGTAACGCAGCGTCGCCTGGCCGTAATCGCTCCGAAAATGCGCGGCCAGACTCAGCTTCGGCGAACTCAAACTGCTCGTCCCCGTCACCTCCAAGCCGCAATCGATCTGGAACCCCGGCTCGCGTCCCTCGGGATCGAACAACTCGACCGACGCCCACCGCTCTACTTGGTCGGGCCCCCGCCCCACCACCACCGAGACCGCCGGCAACGCCAACAACGCCTCTCCCAACAGCGGGCCATAGGTCGGATGCCGCGCCACCGAAGCCACCCAATGCGATTGACCCACAATCCCATCCACCGCCGGCCCCGCCACCCCGTGCACAAACAAATACGTCTGCGTGGCCACCGGCGCATACGCCGCCCCCGCATGAACCGCCAGCGCCCGCACCATCCGCACCCCCCGCGTCCCTCCCCCCGCACTTGGACGCACCACCAACGGCTGCGTGTAAACCGCCCCCGTCGTCCGCGTCGGCGCCGTCCCGTCCAGCGTGTACCGAATCTCCGAACCCGCCAAGGTCGCCCGCAAGGTCAACTCGAACGCCTCCCCGTAAAAGCCCCGCGACCGGCTAAACGCCACCTCGTTCGCCCCCGCCTCCGCCACCGCCCCGTTCGGCCCCCCCGGCGTCGGATGCGGCAGATGCCCCACCCGCCCGTCCGACCCGTAGCCAAATGCCACCCCAGGATACTGCGCCGGAAACTCCAACCCGCTCGCCACCGTCTCCCCATCCGGCCGCACCAGCCCCACCCACTCCCCCTCCACCGCCAGCGAAAATCCCGCATGCAACCGCCCAGACCCCTCCGGCCCCGCCCCGCGACCGTCCGCCAGCACCACCACATAACCCTGCGGCCCCACCGGCGACGACGGGAACATCCACCGTCGCAATTCCCCGCGACGGTCCGTCAAGAACCACCCCGCCAAGTCCACATGCTGGGATCCCTCGTTCACCAACTCGACCCAGTCCTGCCCCACCCCCCACTCGTCCAACACCCCAGCCACCGGCGACGCCACCACCTCGTTAACCCGCACCTGCGGAACCTGAAACGGCAACAGGAACGACCGTTCCACCACCAAACCGCTCCGGTCCGTCGCCCTTAACCGAAACAACGCCGAGGGCGTGCCCGCCACCACACCCCGCGCCAAATGCAGCGCCCCTCCCACCACCGCAAACAGCCCGTTGTCCGTGTCCCCCGCCCCCGCCACTAACGCGACCCCGTGCCGATCGAAATCGTCCTCATCCTCCACCCGAACCCGCGCCACCAGGGCCCCCGGCTGCGCCATCGTCGACAACGATGCCACATCCAACGCCAGCCCCGTCGGCGCGTGCGGAGCCACCACCGTCAACGTCAACAGCCACTCCAACCACCGCCTCCCATCCGCCACATCCGTCGCCCGCACCCGGATCGAAAACACCGTCCCCACCGGCACCGACCCGAAATCGAAGGCCCCGGGAACAAGCTCCGCCCCCTCGATCCTGAACTTCCCATTGTCCGTGTCCCCCGCCCCCGCCACCAACGACAGACGATGGACCGCCCCAAACTTGCGATCCGTCACCCGCAGAACCCCCACCGGCCCGCTCTGACTCGGGAAGAATCGATCCGGCGCCAGCCCGATCGCGTCTGGCGTCGGAGGCACCGTCACCCGCTCAAGGGTCAGCGCCTGCCAGATCGGATTCCGATCACCCCCGTCGTGCGCCCCAAACAAATCGCCCATCTCCACCACCAACGGCGTGCTCCCCGCCGCAATCTGACACGTATACACCGTCGCCCGATTGACCGCGTAACTCTCCCCCGGCGAAACGCCCAGCGACGTCACCTCGTCCACCGCCTCCTGCCCGGCCACCCGAATGTCCCAACGGCGGTTCTCGGGCGTGTTGCCGGAAAAGAGGATCTGCAGCTTGTACTCCTCGCCCGGGGTCACCTCGAGCGTCGCGCGCAAACGCTCCCCACCGCCGTTGTTGGCCCAGCGAATGTCATGCAGGATCTCCTCGAGTTCGTCGTCGTCAGGATCGTCGCCCAACTCCGGCCGGATCTGCCAGGGCGTCACCTGTTGCGGCCCCACCAACGTCGCCCCCGCAATCGCTTGCGTGTCGGGCAAAAACGTCACCCCACGAACCGTCCGCGGCGGATCGTCGGCGCTGAAATTGATCGCGTAAACAAAGTCCCCCTCCAGATCCAAATCCGTCGCGTGCCCCACCGGAACCACCGCCCCGACCTTGACCACCGTCGCCGCCTCCAGCGCCGGCGCCAACCCCATCCCCATGCCCACCACTAGGAACACCAACAAGAACACCCACCCGACCCCCGCCGCCCTCACCGCCGGCCCAACGCACCTCTCGGCCCTCGAGAAACCCTGCCCCCAACTCCTCCCCACGCCCAGTCCAGTCCGCCGCCCCTCCGCCCCATCGACCGCGCCGCTCCCCCCTGGCCCTCCCCCCGACCCTCGTCCGCAACGCCATCCGGAAGGGTAGGACCGCAGAGCACTGGCAGCCGGAACCTGCGGCCGATGAACTCCCAGGACGCGGGCCTCGGCCCGTATCTCGGCGTGCCAGATTGGGAACCAGCGCTTCAGAGCGAGGGCCAACCTAGGCCGACCCTCCCCAAATAGCCAGCCCGGACCTCACCTCCCCAGCACCGTCCAGGCTGTCACTGGTGCCCCCCTTGCCCCCCGGCCTCACGGCGGGCCGGCGCCCAGGCGCCCGCTTCAGCGACGCGCCCCGCTGGCGGCTTGCACCCGGCGAATATCCGGGTTGCCCGGAGAGGCCACGTTCAATGGAAGGTAGACCCCTGGTCGAAGCACCGGCATCGTCCGCTCGTCCTGCCAGCGCCAATGTTCCACATGCCCGTCCGCCAGTGAAAGGTTCGCCCCCCGCACGTGCCGGCCGGCCGGATAATCCACCCACAGCAAACTCTCCGGGACCGACGGGTCGTAGCCCGCCATATCGATCGCAAACGCCCCGTCGTTGATGCTGTCCTCCCGTTCATCGAGCAACACCAAGTTCTTGGACGGAGGCGGTTGGTTGAGATCGGACATTTGTCGGGCGACGGTCCATCCCGGGGTCCAGGCACGACCGTTCAACCACATGTTCATCGAATAGCTGCGAACCCGCGGCTGCGGCAATCCGCCCATGAGCACCAGGCTCGAGTCCTCGGGACACCGATAGAGGCCAGGCTGCCGCGGACTCAGGAACGGCCAGATCGCTCCCGCAGACAAGGTCGCCGTGTTGGTATTGTCCCGCGCGCTGCTGTAATCGAGCCATCCGCCAACCCACCCTCCCGGGGCAAGACCGTCCGGGTTGGCCGGAAGCTGCCCCCGGTATTCCTGCGCATAAAGGAGCCAGGCCGTGGTCAGGCGCCCCAGGTTGTACTGGCAAACCACCCCGCCGTTCCGAGGACCTCCATTCGCCACCGTCACGAAGCCAAGCAGCGCCAGCACCCCGCCCAAAACGACCACCACCAGCAAATCCAACCGTTGAAACCCGGCCAATCTGATCTTCCCTGGCCGGCAGGCGAATGCGGAGCAAAGTGTCTTCATCTGAATCCCAGGAACGGCAACCGGCATGGCCACGATCACCCTTCGACGGCACCCTGCCGCAACCCGCCCGAAAAAGAAATCGCTATTTTCCGCCCGCTCCGGTTCCATCCCTCTAATACTTGTCCGCAGCCCCCGTTCCCAGAACGTTCCGAATCGAAACGGGCCCCATGAAACAACCCCTTCTCGCCCTCAGCCTCAGCGCGCTTCCCCTGCTGCCGTGCATCGCCCAATCCGGCCCTCCGCGCCCCGTCATGGTCCCATCCCTGGCCCCCACCCAGGCCGGCTCCCCCTATCGCACCGGAGCCGCCAGCCTAAGCCAGGACGGTCGCTCGGTCGTCTTCCACAGCGACCACCCAACCCTCGTCACCAACCGCGACCACGGCGCGTTCCTCGATGTCTTCGTCCGAAACCTGGCCGACGGCCAGACCACCTTGGTCAGCGCATCCACCAACGGCGCCGCCGCCCGCGGCAACTCGACGGAGGCCACCCCCTCGGCCAACGGCCGCCGCGTCGCGTTCACCAGCGACGCCAACGACTTGCTCGCCGGTGACACCAACCTATGCCCGGACGTGTTCCTGCGCGACCTGGACAGCGGCCAACTGACGTTGATCAGTCTGGCGGCCGCGGGCGGCCCGGCCAATGGGCCCTCCTCCTCGCCCGCCTTGTCCCCAGACGGCCAACGGGTGGCCTTCGCCAGCACCGCCACCAACCTCGTCAACGCGGACACCAATCGCCTGGCCGACGTGTTCGTCCGCGACCTCGCCACCGGCAGCACCCGCCTCGTCAGCCGAACCTCCCAGGGCGAAGGTTCCGCCCGGGGAATCTCGGGCGCCCCCGTGTGGAGTGCCAACGGCCAGCGCCTCGCCTTCGTCAGCACCGCCACCAACCTCACCGACCACCCCGGCCGCCCAGAAGGCGATGTCTACGTCCACGATCTCCTCGAAAACCGCACCTCCTGGGCCGGCCGAAACGCCCAAAACCTCCTCGTCTCCGTCACGAATACCCCCAACCGAAAGATCATCTGCTACGGCCCCTCCCTCAGCGCCGACGGCCGTTACGTCGCCTTCCTGGCCGCGTCCTACGCCGGCCCCGTGCTCGTCCTCCGGCACGACCTCCAGACGGACTCGACCGATCTCCTCAGCGCCGACGGCCTCGGCAACCTCACCGGAGCCGACGACGGCGGCGGCGTAACCCTCAGCGCGGACGGACGCGTCGCCGCGTTCGTCGCTCGCACCAACGCGCCGGCCGGAAGCCCCTCCTGCATCATGATCTGGCGCCAGGACAGCGGCCCCGCCACCGCCGCCAGCCTCACCGCTGACGGCGCCCTCCCCCTCGAAGGCCATTCCGAAGCCCCCACCCTCTCCCCCGACGGACGCTTCCTCGCCTTCCGCAGCCAAGCGAACCTCCTGGCCGACTCCCCCGCCGGAGCCTGGGACCTCTATGTCCGCGATCTCGCCACCGGCACTCTCCGCAGCGCCCAGGCGTGGACCCACGGCGACCTCCAACTCGAGGGCGTCCCCCAAATTGGAGCCGACGGGCAGAGCGCCGTGTTCGCGACTTGGAACGAAGCACGGCGAGGCGCCAACCTGTTCCACGCCAACCTGAACGACCCCACCAACCCAACCCCCCTCAGCACCCCGCACCCCGCCGCCCCACCCCGCCTCGCCATCGGCTGGAGCGCCTCCGAACCGCTCAGCGTCACCCCCGACGGAACGGCCGTCGCCTTCTCCAGCCAACTCGACCGGCTTGCCCCAGGCGATACCAACGAACTCCAAGACGTCTTCGTGCGCACCTTCCCAAGCGAATCCATCGAACTCGTCAGCGCCACCCCAGACCTTTCCTCCGGCAACGGCTGGTCCGGCTCGGCCGCCATCAGCCAGAACGCCCGCTTCGTCGCCTTCGTCAGCCAGGCCTCCAACCTCGCCGGCCCCGACACCAACCGCACCCTCGACGTCTACCTCCGCGACCGCCACGAAAACCGCACTTACCTCGTGAGCCAAAATCGCGCCGCCTCCGGTTCCGGCAACCGCGGCTCCTGGGCTCCCTCCCTCAGCGCCGATGGCCGCTACGTCGCCTTCCTCAGCATGGCCACCGACCTCACCCACGACCCCGTGCCCACGTTCCGCACCAATGCCTTCCTCTGGGATCGAACGGTCCAACAATCCCTCCTCCTCACCCCGCAACAAACCGCCCTGCCCCCCCTCGTTGCCCCGGACGGACGCCGGGTCGTGTTCCAAACCGCCGCGGTCAGCGGCGCCATCCTGCAAGCACGCGACATCGACACCGGCCAACTCAACACCTTCGGGCCCTTCCTGAACGCCGCCACCCCGTTCACCCTCAGCCCCAACGGACGCTTCGCCGCCCTCCGCCCCGCCCAATCCGTCGTCGCCTGGGACCTCCTCTCCGGCTCATCACGCAGCCTCGCCCTGCCCCCGGGAGATCATCCCGTCGGCGTCCGCGGCGCCCCCGCGGTCTCCGACGACGGCCGCTGGGTCGCCTTCACCACCACCGCCGCCTGGCCCGGACTCGGCGACACCAACCTCGCCACCGACGTGTTCCAGCACGACTTCGAACTCAACGTCACCCGCCTCCTTAGCGGCAGGCCCGACGGCGTCGCCGGCGACCGCGCCTCCGACAAACCCACCATGAGCGCCGACGGCCGCTGGGCCGCCTTTCGCACCCGCGCCGGCAACCTCGGCGCCCCCACCGAGGCCGGCGACCCCGCCGTCCTCCTCGTCGACCGCCAAACCGGATCCCGCACCGTCGTAGCACCGATGGACAACGCCTCGGGCAGCGAACGCGCGAGCCACCCAGTCCTCAACGCCCACGGCTCCCTCATCCTCCTCCACGCCCTCGGCCTCGAAGACCCCTCCGGACGCCGCAGCGAGGTCGCCGAACTGTTCTATTGCCACATCACCCCCGAAGACCTGGCCGACGTCGACCACGACGGCATGCACGATTTCTGGGAACAACACCACTTCGGAGATCTGTCGCGCGATGGCTCCTCCGATGCGGACCACGACGGCCTCCCGGACCTGGCGGAGTATCGCGCGGGCACCGATCCCAACGATCCAGACTCCTTCTTCCGCGCCCGCGAACTCCACATCACCCCGGCCGGAGCCCAACTCGAGTGGGACGCCGCGCCCGGACGAACCTACCGCGTCGAGTACCAAGACGACCTCGCCCTCCCAGCCTGGCAGGCGCTCGCAGCCCCCATGGTCGTGGCCGGGGGCCGAGCGCATGTCTCCGACCCCTCCACCCCGCCTAACGGCCGCCGTTATTACCGAGTCCAAGCCCTCGCGCCCTGACCAGCAACCTGGGCCCCACCCAACACCGCCCTCGCCGGTTCTGCCCGCAGATCACGCAGATGCACGCAGATCCGAAGGTCCTATTCCGGGGATGGGGCCGCCTTCCAACGAACCGCTGATCCACGCTGATCCACGCTGATCCCTGATCATCCGGACCAGTCCTCCGCCACCGTCCATCAGCGTCCATCAGCGTCCATCAGCGGTTAGAAACCCGTCTCCGGAAGGCGAGCGACGACCGGCGAGCGGTCAGCAGTCCCCGGTGATCGCCCAGCAGGGGACGACTGATGGCCACCAGCCAGGGCAAAAAGTGCCAAGTTCCCGGCCCAACCCGCCCTGATTCATGTTCGCCCTGAATTCATGAGGCTCACCCCCTGGATCACGTGCCAGGTTCATGGTCGCCCCCGCAGCCCCCCATACCGCACCGCCACATCTGCCAATCAACCTCTCACCTGATCCCCTCGCACCCTGACGCTGAGAACAGGCCAGGAAAGGGGGCCTGGAATCCGCCCGGACCGCGTTCCGCGTCATCGTCCGCCTCCCACGCCAGATTGTCCCTTGGCCAAAACCTCCGCCCCCGCCATCATCCGGCCCCGTGCACGCGCCGTCCGCCCTCCAGCAACTCACCCGCCTGCTCCCGCAGTGCCTCTTGCCGGACCACATCCGTCTCGGACACCAACTGAAGCAGGCCCTCGAGGAAGCCCGGCGCGGCGGGCGGCCCCATCCGCCCCTCGACCGTTGGATCGCCCAGGCTCGGGCCTCCATCGCTCTCCGCGCCCGGCGCGCTGAACTGGCCTCCCGCGTCCATTACCCTCCCGAGTTGCCCATCACCGCCCACCGCTCCCGCATTGTCGAAGCCCTCCGAGCCCACCCCGTTCTCATCGTCGCCGGTGAAACCGGCTCCGGCAAAACCACCCAACTCCCCAAAATGTGCCTCGAAGCCGGCCTCGGCGCCCGCGCCCGCATCGGCTGCACCCAACCCCGCCGCCTGGCCGCCACCTCCATCTCCCGCCGCCTGGCCGAAGAACTGGCCTGCGACTGGGGGACCGGCGTCGGCTGCCAAATCCGCTTCCAAGACCGCACCCGGCCCGAAACCGCCATCAAAGTCATGACCGATGGCATCCTCCTGGCCGAAATCCAAGGCGACCCCCTCCTCACCGAATACGAAGCCATCATCGTCGACGAAGCCCATGAACGCTCCCTCAACATCGACTTCCTCCTCGGCTTCCTCCAAGGCCTCCTCCGGCAGCGCAGTCAGGACCTCAAAGTCATCATCACCTCCGCCACCATCGACACCGAGCGCTTCGCCGCCGCCTTCGGTGGCGCCCCCATCATCGAGGTCTCCGGACGCCTCTTCCCCGTCGAAGTCCGCTACGCCCCCCACGACCCCGAAGCCGAGGAATCCGGCGACCTCACCTACGTCGATGCCGCCGTCACTGCGGTCGAGGACATCGTCACCAGCTCCCACGACGGCGATATCCTCGTCTTCATGCCCGGCGAACGCGATATCCGCGAAGCCGTCGGCCGCCTGACCGGCGCCAAACTCGGCCTCGAAGTCCTGCCCCTCTTCGGCCGCCTCAGCGGCGACGACCAACACCGCGTCTTCACCCCCGGCCCTGCCCGTCGCGTCGTCGTGGCCACCAACGTCGCCGAAACCTCCATCACCGTCCCCCGCATCCGCTTCGTCGTTGACACCGGCCTCGCCCGCATCAGCCGCTACCACCCCGGCACCCGCTGCCGCCGTCTCCCCGTCGAACCCATCGCCCAAAGCAGCGCCCACCAACGCCAGGGCCGCTGCGGACGCGTCCGCGACGGCATCTGCATCCGCCTCTACTCCCAGGAGGACTTCGCCGCGCGCCCCCGCTTTGGCCAACCCGAGATCCAACGCTGCAACCTCGCCGACGTCATCCTCCGCATGAAGGCCTTCGCCCTGGGCGACATCGAGTCCTTCCCCTTCCTCGATCCCCCCTCCCCCACTGCCATCCGCGGCGGCTACCAACTCCTCGAGGAACTCGGCGCCCTCGACGAACACCGCACCCTCACCCCGCTCGGACGCGAACTCGCCCGCCTCCCCGTCGAACCCGCCATTGGCCGCATGCTCCTCGAAGCCCGCCGGGAAGGGGCCCTGGCCGAAGTCCTCGTCATCGCCGCCGGCCTCAGCATCCAGGACCCCCGCGAACGCCCCGCCGACCGCAAGGACGCTGCCGAAGCCGCCCACCGCCGCTTCCAGCACCCAGACTCCGACTTCCTCACCCTCCTCAACATCTGGAACGTCTTCCACGACACCTGGGAATCCCTCCAAACCCAAAACCAACTCCGCAAGTTCTGCCGCACCCACTTCCTCTCCTACCTCCGCATGCGCGAATGGGTCGACCTCCACGCCCAACTCGCCGACGCCGTCACCGCCTTGGGTGCGAACCCCCAACATCCCCCCGCCTCCCCCGAGGCCATCCACCGCTCCATCCTCGTCGGCCTCCTCGGCCACGTCGCCGAACGCCAGGAACGCAACCTCTACCGCACCGCCAAAGACCGCCCCGCCTACCTCTTCCCCGGCTCCGGCCTCTTCCTCAAGCCCACCCCTTCCCCCCGCACCCCCAAACAC
>CAZVRY010000060.1:0-29171 GCA_964629545.1 uncultured Verrucomicrobiota bacterium
AAAAGCCCCTCACCCGCCCTCCGGGCACCCTCTCCCGACGGGAGAGGGACGGCGTGAGGGGCTTCCGTGGTTCCGGCATCGAGGACTTTGGCGATGTTGGGATGATCCATCATGGCCAGGGCCTGTCGCTCGGCCTCGAACCGGGCGACGACCTGTTTGGTGTCCATGCCGAGCTTGATGACCTTGAGCGCGACGCGGCGGCGAACGGGTTCGGTTTGTTCGGCGACATAGACCACACCGCAGCCGCCCTCGCCGACGCGTTCCAGCAGCTTGTAGCGCCCGAGCGTCTGGCCGACGGCTTCATCGGGCGCGTCGGGAAGGTCGAGTTTGATGGTGGGTCGGACGGCTCCGGTTTGCGTGGCCAGCGGCGAATCGGGCTGATCGTGCGCGGCCAGCAGCGCTTCGAGGCGCTGGCGCAGGACTTGGTCCTCGCCGCAGACGGCGTTCAGGAGGGCCGCCCGTTCGGCCACGGGTTTTTCCAGGGCCAGTGCGAACAGGGCGGCTTCACGCTCATGGGGAAGTGGCATGTTTGACCGGGACTGAATCATTCACCGTTCTATGCGCATTCGCGAGCCTAAAAGTATGTATAACTCTCATATATCCATTTTGCGCCCGGTTTGCGCCTGTAGCGGTGAAGACTTTGAGCCCCTCCGCATTCAAGTTCTACTGCGCGCACTGCGACCAGCCGTTGAAGTGCGATCCCTGCCACGCCGGCCGGCAGATTCAGTGTCCCGGGTGCAACCATCTCATCCGCATCCCCCATCCGCCGCCCGGCACCGGCTTCACCCACGTCCAGCCCGAATCCGGCCAAACGTGGGCCACGCATGTGCCCAAAGGCACCAAAGCCTGAGCGGTTCGAGGATCGCTCGCGCGATCAGCGGGACGCCGGACCCCGCAGTTCGACGGTGAGCCAGGCGCGGGCGTAAGCCCACCATTGCTTGGCGGTGGGCACGGCGATGCCGAGCGCTGTGGCGGCTTCCTCGAAGTTCATGCCAACGAAGTAACGCAGCTTCACCAATTCGGCCTTGCGCGGATCGAGGGCGGCAAATTTGTCCAGCGCCTCGTTCACCGCAAGCAGTTGGTCGTCCTCAGCCGCCGGAGAGGGCAACTCAGTCTCCTCCAGGTCCACTTTTTCGGCGCCACCGCCGCGCTTGGCCGCAGTTCTCCTGCGGGCCCGTTCGACCAGGATCCGGCGCATAGCCTCGGCCGCCGCGGCGAAGAAGTGGCGACGGTTGTCCCAGCGGTGTTGCTCGGCCCCGGCCAACCGCAGCCAGGCCTCGTGAACGAGCGCGGTGGGTTGCAGGGTCTGGCCGGGCTTCTCCCGGGCCATCTTGACCGCGGCGAGTGTGCGCAGTTCTTCGTAAACCAGCGGGAGCAACTGGTCGGCGGCCTTGGGATCGCCGGCATCGATGGCGTTGAGCAACTGGGTCACGTCAGACATGGCATGATGCTGCAAGAACAGCCCTCGGAACGCGAGGGTAGACGTGAGAGCGGGGGAGTCTGCGGCGGATTCAGAGTCACAAAGGGCGGCATTTCGAGGTTATGCGGCGGGCCCATTTGGCTTGGCTCGTCTTTCAGTCACCGCTGGGCGCACGGGTACTGCGCTTCGCGACTACTCTGCCGGGCCAATCTTCGGAACGGGGTTGGAGAGTTCTGTAGGGGGCGGAGTCTCCTACTGTAGTTACAGTGCGAAGACTCGTAGCCTGACCTACTATTCGAGCATGGACTCCACCGGATTTCTCAGCCCGCGAATGACGGGGCGTCCGTGGCAGAAGCCCGGCCGGATCGTGATCCGTGGAGGGAGCGCGCTCATGAGCGGAGATGACTGCTGCGGGGGCACTGAAGCATGAGATGGCGGCGCCCTGCCGAGTCACCGCTCCGATCGTGAGGGGTGGCGGCTCTTGGGAAAGAGCCGCTCGCTCTTCCCGCGGTTTCGGTTGGACCGGGCTCAACCTACGCCGGGCGCGTGGTCTGGGGGGAGGGCCGCCACTCTACGTCGCCGATGGATTCCAGAGGACCAGTTTCGTGAAGTAGTCCCGGTAGTGGCCACGGTCCCTGGTGAACTGGAGGTTGATCAGGGATTGGGGGAAGGCGGCCAAGCGACGGCCTCAGGGCGCCGACGTTTCAAAGCCAAAAAGGCGGAAATCCCCGGGATTAGAAGTGATCACCCGTCGGACACCGGCCTGCCAGAGGATGGCCGCGAGCTGAGTGTCGAGGATTCTCTTGCGGCCGAGTTGGTGTTGCGGGAGCCAGGCGAGGGCCAGGCGTGTGGAATCGTCGGTCGGAAAGACATGCCGAACCTCCGCTACGTTCCACCAGAAACTGGCTTTGGCGATAGCCGCTTGGAGCGAACGCGGGTTCTGAACGCATCGCCCGTCGTGGTGTCCTGTAGCGTAATCATGGCGTTCGCGTCAACAGCGGCCAGGCGGTTGCCGCCCGGCGCGAAGATGAATTGTGCGTAGCCCACTACGCCACTGCCCAGATTGATCGGCACACGGCGGGAAGCTCCGGCGATGCCGGGGAGCGGGACCGCGCGCTGCAAGGTTCGCGTGGCCACATCCCAGAACCGCAAGTTGTGATTGGTGCTAATGGTGGACAGCGTCCCCCCCTCCTTGGGGAATTGTGAAAACGCCTCACTTTCCAACACCCAGACCGGCTGCCGGGTGGCCACAGTCCAGACCGTGACCGGCCCGCCGAGCTTGGCGGTGGCCAGCAGCTTGTTGTCCGGGGAAAACGACTGCGGGAGGCGGACGTTCGTTTCTTCCAGGGTGACCATCAAGCGCCGGCTGTTCGCGTTCCACAACTTGAGAGCATCATCGCCCGCCGTCGCCAGCGTCTGGCCGTCCGCAGAGAAGGCGACAGACTGCACCGCATCGGAGTGGCCGGAAAACGTGTGGAGGGTGTCGCCCCGGCAAAGGTTCCACAGGTAACGCCACTCGAAACCGCGCAGGTCCGGCTCGCCAGGCTTGACCGTGTCAGACGGAGGAAGTGGCTCTACGATCGACGCAAGAACGACGATTACCCCCTTGCCCACTCCGTTGCACCGCTGAACGGCACCCTACGCGCGCCCAGCCTCGAGTCACGAAAGCGCAAATCGCCAAAACAACCCCCTCTGGGGACAGGCTCTATGGACAGGTGATCGAGGATTGCAGGCACATCACTCCTCCCTCACCCGATAGAACCGTACGGGCTCGTTGGCTGCGGGGAGATGCGTGAGCGTCGTCTCCGAATGGTCGGCGGTGGCTGCGGCCGCCTCGGACCAGGGGCCACCAACATCGGAGGCGGTTTCCAGGCGATAAGTCCTACCCACTTGAGAGTCGCAAGTGACCTCAACCCTGCCGTCGCCGAGAACCTGAATCTCCCGGATAAAGAAGGGCACCTGCGGGGCCGAGAAGTCCACGGTTGCGACCGCAGTGCTCGCGGTGCCGTCCGGACCGCTCACCCGGAGGTGGTATTCGCCGGAATCCTCTGGAGTCGCGGACGGTCCGAGGATCTGCAGACCGGCCGTGCGCGCTGCCACGTAGACGATAGAACCGATCACCACAACATCGGCGGCCTCACCGACGATGCTCGGGTCGCCAATGGGTTCAGGCATCCACGGCGCAGCGATGTCCACCACTTGAACGCCATTCCCGCCGTCCGCCACGTAGACGAGGTGGCTCAACACGGCCACTTGTCCCGCCAAGCCAGCCGAATCCCAGCCTCCGATTGGGATCGGATTGCCAGGGTCGCTCACGTCCAGCACGAGCAGACCAGCCTCGCCGTCCGCGAGGTAGACATTGCTGGATGCTGCCTTCACGCCGCGGGTCCGCCCCGGCGTGTCATAGCGGCCCAGGACCATCGGTTGCGCGGGCGCCTGCACGTCGACCAGAACCAAGCCGTCTCCATCCATCGCAACGTAAGCGCGGCCTTGGGCTACCGCCACGTCGCGCGCGGTCCCAATGTCTCCCAGCGAGCCGATGCGTCGAGGCGCCGAAGGAGCCGCGACATCGAAGATGTCCAAGCCAGCACTGTAGGCGGCGACATAGAGCGTCGTGCCTTCCAAAGCCAGGCGCATGGCGGTTCCGCGGGTCGCGAGGTGTGCCACGCGGGCGGGTTGTCGCGGATTCCTGAGGTCCACGACTTCAACGCCGGCATTGCGGCACGCAACATAGGCGATGCTGCCGTCGAGGAGCACGTGGCTTGCACCATCGGGGGTCGGGTAATGTCCTATTTCGACGGGTTGGGCCGGATTGCTGACGTCCACGATGACGAGGCCATTGCCCTCGTCAGCCACCAACGCGAGGCTTCCCGAGATCGCCAGTCCACTTGCCGTTCCTTCCGTGTCAAGCTGCCCCAGTCTCCTCAAAGCTCCCGAGCGTGGCAGAGCCACATTGAGGTTGGTTTCTCCCGGCAACTCCAGGCCATTTCTGAACCACTGAAAACTCAACTCACCCGGATTCCCATGGGCAATGCGTGGCCTCAGAACGAGGGCGGTCGTGTCCGTCGAACTGACAGGCTGGACCGTGATCCACGGGGCCACACCCACCGTGACGACCGCGCCTCGGCTGAACGCAACTCCCGCCACATTGGTCACTTCCACGGAATACACGCCCGGTGCCGCGAGGATTGTATCCCGAGCGATCGCGGTGACCCCAGCCCTACGATTGGCCACGAAAACCGCCGACGGGGACACGGCCAGATCGACGCTTTCGTCCCCGGTTGGGGCCCTGCCTAGCGGGGTCGGGGCCCACGGCTTGGAGATCTCAATGATCTGCAGGCCTCCTCCGGAGTCAGCCACATAGGCCAACTGGTCCCGCACTTCCACCTGGACGGCGCTGCCACTGGTGTCAGTTCCGCTTACCAGCACGGGATCCCGTGGTTGACTCACGTCGATCACGGCCAAGCCGGCTGCGCCCAGCGCGACGTAGGCGAGGTCCCCCTCCACCATGATCCCGAAGGCGGTCCCGCGAGTCTGGAGACGGCTCATCATGCTAGGACGGATCGGATCGCGCACATCCAGGATCACGACACCGCCGGAACCGGCAGCCACGTAGGCCTTTCCATGGGCCACGGCGACGTCGGAGGCCCGGCCGTCCATGGTGAGGCCGGAGAGGAGCTTGATGTCACGCGGGTTGCCAGCGTCAAGAATCTGAAGGCCGCCGAGATCATCGGCCACGTAGACGACGTCTCCAGCGACCGCCAACCGCCTGGCATCGCCAGGCGTGTCAAACGTCCCCAACGGGATGGGGGCTGATGGATCGCTGACATCGATGATCTCCACCCCGGCCGCGCGACAGGCCACGTACGCCAACTGGCCAACCACCTGCACGTCATTGGCCGAGCCCGCCATGAGATAGTGGGCCATCCGCGTGATATTGGTCCCATCGCTGAGATGGAGGACTTCCAGCCCGTTGGTGCCGTCGGCTACGTAGATCAGGTTGCGCACCAGCGCGATCCCGGAGGCAGATCCAGGTGTATCGTATTCTCCGATGCGTCGGTTCGTCCCTACCTGCGGCAGGGATAGGGTAGCTTGAGCGAGTCCCCGGAGTACCTCCCCGTTCCGTTTCCACTGGTAGGTCAACGCTGGCGTGCCCGTAGTCTCCACGCGCAGCGTCAGCATTTGGTCCGCCACTAGATGGACATCGGCCGGCTGCCGGGTGATGAGCGGCGGTTCGAGAATCACCACCTCGGCAGGAGCCGTGCTGACAGATCCCACTGCATTCCTGACCGAGGCTGTGTAGATCCCTGGCTCGGCAGCCAGAGTGGCTTGAAGTTCGAGCAGCTGGAGACCGGCATCGCGGCACGCGACGTAGACCCGCGTTCCATCCAACGTCAGGCCAAAGGCCGTTCCGGGGGTGGAGCCATGCACAAGCAGCTCCATGTCCCAAGGCTTCGTGACATCCACGATCTGCACCCCGGCCGATCCATCGGCCACGTAGGCTGTCTGCCCGACCACCCGGACGCGGTTGGCGTTGCCCGGAGTGTCGAGCCGCCCGATTCTCCAGGGGTGCCAAGGATCCGTGATGTTCACAGCCAGCAATCCAGCCTCCCCATCCGCGACGTAGGCGTAATCTCCTTCCACGTCCACACCAGAAGCGAGGCCCGGGGTGTCATAGCCGCCCAGGTAGGCCGGGTTGCCCGGGTCGCTGACATCCACCGTGGCCAGACCGTTGCCGCCAACCGCCACATACGCGGTTACTCCCTGCACAGCAACATCGAAGGCCAATCCCAAGGCCAGCCGGCCGAGGCGCTTGATGTCCTGAGGATTGGAAACATCGAGGATTTCGAGCCCTCCGTGGTAGTCCGCCACATACGCGCGCTCGCCAACCAAGGCCAGCCGCAGCGCCGTCCCGGTCGTCTTGAACGATCCCAAATGGATGGGGTGGTTCGGATCCCGGATGTCGACGATCTCCAGACCGGCATTGCGGCAAGCGACATAGGCCCGTCCCCCCGCCACGACCACGCCACTGGCCGCGTCAGGCGTCGGGGAATGAGACAACTCTCGCGGTACGGTTCCTGCCACATCGAGAATGACCAACCCGTTGGTCTCGTCCGCCACCACGGCGATGTCGTCGGAGACCGCGACCGCAGTTGCGGTTCCCGCCGTGTCGAAACCCGGCATGGCGAGCGGTGGACCCAGGAGCGGCAGCCTGAGCACGGGGCTCGTGGCTCCATCGAGAAGGGTCCCGTCACGAGTCCATTGGTACGCCATGGGGCCAGTGCCCAGGACGCGTGCCTGAAGCACAACGGGCGTTCCCAGAACGTTGGTGGCTCCCCTGGGCTGAGCCGCAATCCACGGCTCGACAGCTATCGCCACAGAAGCGACATCGCTCTTTGTTCCACCCGCGTCGTTGGTCACTTCCACCTGATAATCCCCGTCCTCCGCGGTCCGGATGGAACCGAGGCCGATGGCCCAGACTCCCGCCGCGCGATCGGCCAGGAACGACGTCCCGGCGCGCACGACTACCGCCGTGCTATCCCCGGGAGTATCGTAGGAACCCAAGGGTGTAGGACGCCAAGGGCGGGTGACATCGATGACCTGGAGGCCGGAGCCCCAGTCGGCTACGTAAGCCGTATTCCCCGAGACCTTGACTGCCGCGGCGCTGCCAGGGGTGTCCGAAACCCCGACGATCACCGGATCCGTAGGATCGCCGACATCCACCACCACCAGACCGCCTGCGCCGTCCGCGACATAAGCCAACTGACCCACGACGGCGATCCCAAGCACGGTTTCTTTCGTGTCACAAGAACCGAGCCAGAGCATCTCGGCTGGCGCGGAGACGTCCAGGATCGCCATGCCGTTCTCCCTTAATGCCACGTAGGCGCGCCCGTCCTGGATGGCTACATCCACCACGGCACCCCCTTCCTTGAACTCCCCGACCACCTGGATCGCACTCGGATCTGAGACCTCCACGATCCGCAGTCCCTCGGCGTAAGCGGCCACGAACACGTGGTCGCCGGAAACGGCCAGCCGGGCAGCTTCAGTGGCCACCCTCCCCCGAGCCAGCCTTCGGGGCGCCTCCGGGTTGCTCACATCGAGCACTTCCAGCCATCCGTCGGCGCAAATCACGAAAGCGCTCGTCCCCAGCACCTTCACATCCCTCGCCTCGCCCTCGATGGGATACGTCCGCTGATGCGTCATGGCCTCGGGGTCCCGGGCATTGAGGATTTGGAGGCCTCCCGTGCCATCCGCTACGAACACCCAGCCCTCCGGGGTTACGTCCACTCCAGAAGCGATTCCGGGCGCATCCCAGTGCGACAATAGCTTCGGATTCCCCTCCTGGGGCACCGACATGCAAGTGTTGGTCGCGCCCGTTAAGGATACGCCGTTGAGCGACCACTGGTAGGAGAGCATTCCGAACCCCTCAGCTTGCACGCACAAATCGAAGGGCGGCGTCCTCATTGCTCCAACGGGTTGAACCACAATCCTGGGCCGCTGGAACACCTCGACTGCCACCGAGCCCGTCGGCACGTCTCCGGCAACGTTGCTAACGACCACACTGTAGGAACCTTCGTCGGACTTCGCTGCCGCGGAAACCTCATAGGTCGATCCGGTGGCATTGGGCAAGTCCAGGCCGTCCTTGCGCCACTGGTATGTCATCGGTTTGTCGCTGGTCGCCACGACCTCAAGAAGGAACGACTGTCCTTCGGCCACCACCATCCCTGCAGGGGGCACGTCGATGCGCGGAGGCTCGATCACCAGCACGAACGTCGGCGGCAGGTTGGTGGCACTTCCAGCAATGTTCGTGACGATGACCGAGTATTCGCCTTGGTCTGTTTCAGCCGTCCTCTCGAGTCGGAGCATGGGGTTGCTCGCACCCTCGATGGGCTGGAAGGCCCCCTCGTTGATCCGATACCACTGGTAACCCAGCGGCGGCGTACCCACGGCTTGCACACTCAGTTCCAGCGTCCGATCGACGACCACTTCAGCCTCGGCGGGGACGGCGAGGACTCGAACGATCTCCGGCGGTTGGTTGATCGACAATCGCACGGTGGCGCTTTCCACCGAATTCATCTCGTTGCGAACGATCACCTTGTAATCCCCGGCATCGCCTTGGCCCGCCGCTTGGATTCGCAACGTCGAGGCCGTGGCCCCCGGAATGTCACCCCCATCCTTCGTCCACTGGTAACTGAGTGTCGTCCGGCCCAAGGCAGCCACTCGGAACTCGACCGGGTTCCCCAGATTGGCAGCGACGCTCTCCGGCTGCCGCACAATCCTCGGCCCCACGGACACGGTGACTTGGGCCACTTGGCTGGTCACGCTCCCCGCCTCGTTGCTCACGGTGACTGTGTAGTCACCGGACTCGGCCAGAAGCAACCCCTCCTTCGACGCAATCACCAGGCCGTTTGCCTGGGCGGCGATCAAGACGGTGGTGCCGGTGACCGCGAGCGCGGCACTTTGACCTTGGGTCGCCAATCCAGGCAGCAACGCCGGCGCCCAGGGCTCCGCCACGTCCAGAAGCTGCACCCCTCGGTCCCAGTCCGCCACGTAGGCCATTTGCCCAATCACCCGAACGTCACGGGCCATGCCGGGCGTATCGCGCTCCCCAACCAGGACTGGACGGGTGGGGTCGCTGATCTCGAGGACGGTCAAGCCACTCCCTCCATTGGCGACATAGAGCAGAGAACCCACGACCTCAACCCCCCGCACGTCGCCCGTCGTGGCCCATCGCCCCACCACTCCGGGATTCGCCGGATCCGACACGTCCACAACCACCACCCCGTCCCGCATCGCCGCCAGATACGCATGTTCGCCATTGACTTGCACATTCCAAATGGTGCCGACGTCCTTCAGAAGTCCAACCGGGCTCATGTTGACCGGATCGCTCACGTCCACGATCTCCATGCCTCCCGTGTAGGTCGCCACATAGGCCACATCCCCCTGAACTGCAACTCCCACCGCCGAGTACTTGGTGGCATGCCTCCCAAGGATGCTGGCTTGCTCGGGCTTAGCCACGTCCACCACGATCAACCCCGCCTCCCGCCACGCCACGTAGGCCCGGGCACCGATCACTCGCACCGCACAGGCGCCCCCTTCCGGCCATGGGAGCGTCTTCACGGGGGGAGACTGCGGATCCCCGTGCAGTCTGTAGATCAAGAGCCCGCTCTGCTCGGCCGCCACGAACACGTACTCCCCGGCAACATCCACGCCGCGGGCAAGAGCTGGCGTCGGGATACGTCTGATCTCACGCGAGGCCTTCACCTGCGGGAGCGCCAAACACGGATTTGTGGCCCCCGGCAACGGATCGCGTCCTCGATACCATTGGTAGGCCAGCGTGCCCTCCTGCGCAGCCGTCACACAGACTTCAAACGGAGGTGTCCGCGCACCGCCCGCGGGCTGAGCGAGGATTACGGGCGCTTCGATCACTTCCACCCGAGCGGGCGGGGTGCTCGTTACGCTTCCGGCCGCGTTGCTCACCGATACACGGTAGTTGCCCTCGTCCGCCGCGCTAACGGCCGGGACCACGTACGCTGACTGGGTTTGCCCATCGATGGGCTGATCATCCTTGAACCACTGATAAGTCATCACAACGTCGCTCTCCGCCTGCACCGTCAGCTCCATTCGGCCTCCCACCACGATATTCGCACCTGCTGGGCTCACCACGATCCGGGGCGGCTCGACGACGACCACATGGGCACTGGTGTTGGTCGAGCCCGCCACGTTGCTCACCACCACAGTGTAGACAGCTTCGTCGGCCTCAGACACTTGGGCCACTGCGTAGCTTGACCCCGTCGCACCAGGGATTGCAGTCGTCCCCTTCCTCCACTGGTAGGACAGCGGGGCGGTCCCCGTTGCTTCCACTTTCAGCTCCAATCGCTGACCCGCGATCACCAACTGATCCGTAGGTGGCTGCACGATCCGTGGCGGTTCGTTCACTACCAGCGGGACCGTTACACTCAGGACATTGGACACCTCGTTGCTGACCCGCACCGCGTAGGCCCCGGCATCGGTCGGTTGCAGGTTGGCCAGCGCCAACACGGCGCTGGTTCCACCGGGTATGGCATTGCCGTCCTTCAGCCACTGGTATCGCAGTTGCTCCCGGCCCAACGCTCCCACCCGCAACTGCACAAACTCACCCACCCTATTGGTCGATCCCTCCGGCTCCCGCACAATCCTCGGCCCGACCACCACCGTCACCTGCGCCGGGTCACTGGTCACACTCCCGGCCTCGTTGCTGACCGAGACCGAGTAGTCCCCTGACTCCGCCATGACCGTCCTGCTGCAGTCGAGAATCTGCAGCCCACCCCACTGGTCCGCCACATAGGCGTTGTTCCCATCCACGGCTAACCCTGCTGTCTGCCCCGTGGTATCGAACCCGCTGACCCATCTCGGAGCCCAAGCTTCCGTCACATCCACGAGCTGGATCCCCCGGTGCCAGGCCGCCACGTATGCCATTTGCTTGACCACCCGCACTTCCTTGGCGTTGCCCGGAATGCTGCATGTCCCGACTCGTACTGGCCGAGTCGGATCACTCACATCGATCACCACCACTCCCTTCTCCCAATCAGAGACGTACACAAGCGAACCGACGACTTCCACACCGTAGGCGCTTCCATCCGTGTCACATCTGCCGATGACTCTGGCTTCCGCAGGCGTTGTTGCATCCACGACCACCAGTCCGGTGCTCTCGGTGGCCAAATAGGCCATGCCCGCCGCTACCGTCACGTCCCACACGTTGCCCACATCCGCCAACGATCCCAGGCGCCTCATTACGGCCGGATTGCTGACATCCACGATCTCGAGCCCTCCGCTGTAAATGGCCACGTAAGCCAGATGGCCGTCGATGGCGAGCCGAACCGCCGAGTGCCGGGTGGGGAACGTACCGATCAACACCGGGTTGGCGCGATCACCTACGTCCACGGCCACTAGGCCATCAACCCGGCCAGCCACGTAGGCAATCCTCCCTACCAACTTCACGGCGCTGGCGCCATCGCTTGGGAGTATGAATTGGCCCACAGGGACCGGATGGGCCGCGTCCTTGATGTCTACGATAACGAGCCCATTCGTCTCTGCTGCGACGAAGGCATACCCCTCAGACACAGCCACTCCACTCGAAATCCCTGGAATCGGAACACCGCTCACCCGTTCCGGTTGACCATATTGGGGAAGTGTCAGGCACCTTTCCGTTGCTCCCACAAGCACGGCGCCACCCCGATACCACTGATACCTCATCTCGCCGTCCGCCACGGCCTCCACGCATAGAGTAAACGGAGGCGACTTCACCCCGCCCTCGGGCGACGTCGAAACCACGGGTGACTCGATGACGATGACCTCGGCGACCGATGAGGTCACACGGCCAGCCACGTTACTGACGAACACTGTGTAAGCGCCTTCGTCCGCTTCGGACACTTGCGCTACCGTGTAGCAAGGCTGGTCCGCACCGGGCAGCGGCTGCCCGTCCCTCTGCCATCCGTACGCCAGCGCCTCGTCACTGACCGCCTCGACGCACAGCTCCAATCGCCCTCCTGCCACGATGCTCGTACCTACTGGGGCGACCACGATGCGGGGCGGCTCGATGACGATGACCCGGGCATCTGCGCTGTCTGTTCCCGCCACATTGCTCACCGCCACGCCGTAAACAGCTTCATCACCCTCGGACACTATCTCCACCACGTAGCTCGCGCCTGTCGCACCCGGAATCGGGCTTCCACCCTTCCTCCACTGGTAGGACAGCGGGGCGGTCCCCGTTGCTTCCACTTTCAGCTCCAATCGCTGACCCGCGATCACCAACTGATCCGTAGGTGGCTGCACGATCCGTGGCGGTTCGTTCACTACCAGCGGGACCGTTACACTCAGGACATTGGACACCTCGTTGCTGACCCGCACCGCGTAGGCCCCGGCATCGGTCGGTTGCAGGTTGGCCAGCGCCAACACGGCGCTGGTTCCACCGGGTATGGCATTGCCGTCCTTCAGCCACTGGTATCGCAGTTGCTCCCGGCCCAACGCTCCCACCCGCAACTGCACAAACTCACCCACCCTATTGGTCGATCCCTCCGGTTCCCGCACGATCCGCGGCCCGACCACCACGGTCACCTGCGCCGGGTCACTGGTCACACTCCCGGCCTCGTTGCTGACGGTCACTGTGTAGTCACCGGACTCGGCGAGCACCACCGCCTTCGTTTCCAGGATCTGCACACCAGTTGCTTGATCCGCCACGAACGCCGCCGACCCACTCACCTGCACTCGGGTGCTTTGCCCGAGAGTGCTGTAACCGCTCAGTGCCAGCGGCGCCCAAGGTTCCGTCAAGTCCACCACCTGCAACCCCTGATCCCAACTCGCCACATAAGCCTTCTGTCCAACCACTTCCACGTGCCGTGCCGTGCCGGCAATGGCACACCTCCCCACGTACACCGGCTTGCGCGGATCGCTCACCTCCACGACCACAAGCCCGTTGCTCCCATCCGCCACATAGGCCAGGTTCCCGCTCACCTCCACTCCGAAGGCCGCCCCTGGCGTGTCATATCGCCCCAACACCATCGCCTCCGATGGATTTCCGACATCGATCATCACCAGACCCTCGGCCTTCCCCGCCACGTACGCCACGCCCCCGGACACCACCACATCCCATGCCTCCCCAATACCTCGAACCGTTCGCACCGTGCTCATCCTTGCCGGATCACGCACGTTCACAATCTCCAAACCCCCGCTGTAGATCGCCACGTAAGCGAAGTCCCCCGCTACGGCTGTGCGGATGGCCGAATGGCTGGTCGGATAACTCCCCAGCTTCAGCGGCACTCGAGGATCGCTCACGTCAAACACCCAAAGACCCTGATCGCGGCAGGCTGCATAAGCCCGGTTGCCCACCACCGTCACTCCCACCACCCCGTCTCCAGGAATCGGATACCGCGTTGCGGACACTGGGGCCCGCGGATCCCGCACGTCCATGATCACCAAGCCGTTGGTTTCATCCGCCACATACGCCCAGCCATCCTTCACCACCACGTCGTCCGCTATCCCGGCCGTGTCCTCACTTCCGACCCATTCCACCGCACCAGCATGCGGCAGATTCAGGCACCGGTTCGTTGCCCGGGCCAAGATCTCTCCGTCCCGATACCACTGATACACCGTTTGGCCATCCCCCCCCGCATCCACGCATAAGGTAATCGGAACCGGAATCGGACCGCCTCTTGGAGGCGCAATGATGCTCGGGAGCGTCATAGGATAGCCGGAATCGGGCAAACTCGTCGCGCTCGTGCCGCCGGCGTTCTTTGCTTTCACCCAATACCAATAGGTCACCCCACGAACCACCGCTGCGTCATCGTATGGTGAGGACGCCGAATCGGCGATCCTAGTGGCCGATCCGGGATTGTTATTCGTGTGCCGCCACAGCTCGTGCGTTGTCGCCCCATTCCCAGGGGTCCACGTCACCCGAACCCGGTCCGCGTAAATGCCATCGCTCGCTGACACGTCAGTCGGTAGACGCGGCAGCGGAACGCCAACCCAACCAGGATCCCCAGCACTAGGTCCGCTGGTCCCCCCGGGGTTCTTAGCCTTTACCCAGTACCAGTACGTCACACCAGGCGTCGCCGTCGTGTCGTCATACGGCGAGGCATCATCCTCGGCGAGTTTCGACGCCGACGCGGCATTGTTGCTCGTGTGCCGCCATATTTCGTGTGTCGTCGCCCGATTCCCCGCGGTCCAAGTCACGCGAACCCGATCGGTGTAGGTGCCATCGCTCGCCGACACCCCGGTCGGGGGATCCGGAGGAGTCACCGCGCTAACACCAGAATCCCCTGCACTAAACCCGCTTGTCCCAGCTGTGTTCTTGGCCTTTACCCAATACCAGTACGTCACACCAGGCGTTGCCGTCGTGTCGTCATACGGCGAGGCGTCATCGTCTGCGAGCTTCGACGCCGACGCGGAATTGTTGCTCGTGTGCCGCCACACTTCATGCGTCGTCGCCCTGTTGCCGGCGGTCCAAGTCACACGAACCCGGTCGGTGTAGGTGCCGTCGCTCGCCGACACCCCAGTTGGCGGATCAGGAGGCACAGCGCGGTACCCAGAATCCCCAATACTAAACCCGCTCGTTCCCGCCGTGTTCCTGGCCTTCACCCAGTACCAGTACGTGACCCCAGGCGTCGCCGTCGTGTCGTCATACGGCGAGGCATCATCCTCGGCGAGTTTCGACGCCGACGCGGCATTGTTGCTCGTGTGCCGCCATATTTCGTGTGTCGTCGCCCGATTCCCCGCGGTCCAAGTCACGCGAACCCGATCGGTGTAGGTGCCATCGCTCGCCGACACCCCGGTCGGGGGATCCGGAGGAGTCACCGCGCTAACACCAGAATCCCCTGCACTAAACCCGCTTGTCCCAGCTGTGTTCTTGGCCTTTACCCAATACCAGTACGTCACACCAGGCGTTGCCGTCGTGTCGTCATACGGCGAGGCGTCATCGTCTGCGAGCTTCGACGCCGACGCGGAATTGTTGCTCGTGTGCCGCCACACCTCATAGCCGGTCGCCCCGAGCGGCGAATTCCACGTCACCCGCACGCGGTCGCCGTACGTTCCGTCGCTAGCCGATACGTTGCCCGGAGGACCCGGTGGCGAAGCGTCAAACACCGCAGTCATCGTTTCGGGGCCAATTACTTTCCATGACAACGGGTTGTCCCTTACGTCACCAAATCGCTCCACATTCCAGTGCTTGAAAGTGTAATGTGGCGCAGGACTTGCATGTAGGGACAACATCGTCCCATGTCCATACTTACCGTCACCTCCAGGACGTGGCTCAACTTCGATCGTCCCCGAGTTGTTCGGGCTTACAGATAGGGCGACGACATATCGTGGTTGTTCGACTCTAAATGATGACACCCTACTCCACTCCGATGTGTAGTCTGCTATGCCGTTTGCAGTAAAGTCATCAAACGTCTTATTACGAACCTGGACGCGCCAATACCACGTGCCAAGCATTTGCGCGTCAAACCACAGTGGAATCGTATGCCCGTCCACCACCTCCGTATGAACGTCAGCTGAAAACGAAGAGGACTTGGAGATCTGAACGCGGTAGTTCAGATTGCCCAAGCCGCTCGCTGTGTCTGCCCAGTTAAGAGTAATCTGTACGGTTGTGTCACGTAATTGGAATATCTGGGCATCGTTCGGGGACGCTATTGCTGGCGCGTTTGCATACGCAAAGATAATGCCGCGGTCAACCGAAGGATATTCCGGGATGATCCACACTCTTGTATCATCATCTCCATTTGATGAATCCCCATGCTCAGGATCCTCTTTTAACCCGACAATTAGAGTGCTTCCCTGGTATCGGTTCACTATTTTAGACACCTCTCGATCTAGCGTTACGTCGCCAACAGCCCCTTTGCCAGTAAGAGCGACTCCGAGCAGCCTTTGATTATACTGTTGGGTTGCGTTTAGCGCTGCCCATCGCGTCGCAAGAGAGGTTTGCCGCCAGGCGAGTTCATTCACGTAGGGAAGTGGTCTACCTGGATCTGAATAGTAGAGCCCAAACATCACTGCCCGCATGTCGTAAATGCTCGAATCCTCTATGGAGATCATTGTGTAACGGACGATTCCCTCGTTCACTGCGACACGACCTCCAAGACTCGGGACGGAGAATGGAATCCAACCTCGCCAATTGCGGTCAGAGCCACTTCCGAGATTGTCTTCGAATCCAACATATGCACGTGTTGCCTCGCTGTACGTGGCACTTGATGATAGCCGTGAAATGCTATAGTCACCGAGTGGGGTGATTATGCTGACGGCTGATTGAAGCGTGCTATAAATGATGAGTATAAGTACGGCCGCACCTACACGCATTCGTCGTGGAAGCGCGCTCCATATGGTAGAGTGCTGCAACGCGGCAATTGCATGATCAGCGCACTGAAGGACTTCCGTGGCATTGTTCATAGAGGGAATACGTTGGAGTTGCTAGGCACTGGCAAACGGAGCGTCTCGGCTCAACGCTACGCGCAACCGTGAACAAGAGCGCGCCTCAGACCGATGAGGCCCCTGTCGCTAAGCAACGCCACCATGCCTCGCGCCTCGTCGGTCTGAGGCGAGGCCTCGTTAAGACTCGGCTGCGTATTACTTGACCGGCGGGGAATGTTGTTCGAGGCAATCATGTCGACACACCATGATCTAAGTTTCATTTGCCTGCCAAAGCATGGGCCCCAGCGTTCCGAGCGCTAGCATCCCGTCCTGCCGCGCGGGTGTCGGACGCTCGAAGCGCGGACTCCGGTAATGCGGAGGTGAAGTTCATGGATCGTTGATAACAACCCGTCAGAAATCGCGCGAGGCCGGCAATGCGGGTTCAATACGCCAGGAACTGCTAGGCAGGCGCTCTGCTATAATCGTGTTGATGCTATGGATGTTCCGTGCTCCGATCACTGTGTGTAGTCGGCCGGGCATGGTCGGCCATTCGAGCATCAACTTCCCGGACATCGGGTCGATGGCGATGTCAGTGATCCGAAACGCCGAGGACGGGTCCAGAGGCCGCGATCCGGCGATCCACTCTTGGAAGTTGTTGTGGCCGTCGACGTCAGGATCCACCGTGCGATCGCAACCGGCGGCGCTGCCGAAATGCAGAATCTCCCAACCGTCTTCGATGCGGTCGGCGGCGTCATCGGCGATGGGTACGATAACCGCAAATTGGGCGCTTCCTCCGCTGGATGTGACTGCAACTACGCCGGTGTGGACTCCGACCAGAAGGCGAGAGATGTCGACGGACAGTTCAAGGCGGTTGGAGGTGATGGTGCAGACACCGGTCGCAGGCCCCACGGATGGCCAGGGCTGATTCACGGCGACGCTATACGTGAGGGTCCCGGTCCCGGCGCTGCTGATATGGAAGTTCGTCTGGGCTGGGGAGTAACCCAGGGCGATACCCAACCGGTCGAGCGCAAGCCGTGGGCTTGGCGCAGCGAGGATGAAATCGTGGCAAAGCGTATTATCGAGTTCGTTGCGTGCCGCCACATCGCTGTTTGCATCGGCCTTCGCGCAGATCGCGACCGCGACGGAGACAGGAACGAGGATAGTCGCTTCGACAGCCGCGCTTTGGCCGGGATCACTCGGCGGAACTGCGGCTGTTCCTAAAGCGCTGGATCCCAGGAGGATTTCGATGGTCGACGGCCTGGCTACACCTTGACCGGAGTTACTGACGGCGACGCTCGGCCTACATGGGATGAGGTCGAGAACCTTGGGCGAACTCTCGGGCGGGCCAAGGCCTTCCCGCACCTGGCTGGGCGAGGTCGTCAAGACTATCTTGTGGAGCGCGAAGCCGTCTTCCCTCATCCAGACATTGACCGTGTGCAGGCCTGGCGAGGGCACATCGAGGAAGGCCGGTGTTCCCTCGTCCAGGGTTACGCCCGACCAACTCCAGTCGCCCCACGAAAACCCGCCGACTCGATCGGCGGTAGCCCTGGCTTGTCGGTCGAGGCCAAAGTGGACCGATTCTTCAGCCGCGCTGGCGGCGAAGCCCCGAGCCCAGACGTAATGAGGGCCAGACTTCACGAAGTCCACGAGAGAGTCGAGGCGGGGACTCGTGTCGGCTAACCCTTCGTTGATCAACACACCGACATTGGGAGTCGCTTCCACGGCCAGTCCGCCCGACCTTGCCTCTCCGGCAGCCGGGAGCCATGGGTGGCCTCCTTTGTCGACACGGGTCGTATTGTGCTCGGCTTCAAGCGAAACAAGCCCGTCCGGCCCTTCGTCCTGCCGGCGCGGCGGAGTAGGTTGTTGCTGCTTGGATGGGACCACGGTCAGGGCGGTTACGACAAGGTTGGCCAAGTCTGTAGACCTAACCGCGAGTGTGGCGATTGACGGTTCATTATTGGTTTCGTTCGATTCCGCTATTTCGTTGGCGGCGTCAGCCCTGGCCTTTAGAGAGTATGATCCCGTGGAAGGGGCGGTGAGCGGCCCGGAGGACACCGCCACGGATTGGCAGGGAGCGAGATCATCGAATAGTCCGCCGCCGACCTGCTCGAAGACTGCGGTCAATCCGGGGCCTTTCTGGTAGAAGTAACAGTCAATGGAGCCAGATCTCTCCCTGGAGGCGGTGACTTCACCAGTGTTCCTGATCATGGCCTTGATCTCGTAACTCTGACCCTCGACGGGGGATTCCGGGACTGTCCACACCTGGGTGACGACCAAGTCGGGCGCGGGGGTAGGCTCGCTGGTAACCGATCCGCATCGACGATTGTTGGCTTCGCTGCTTTCTGCTACCGCATCGAACACGTCGACAGTAACGCACAGCGTGAACGTGCCTAAGATGGCGAAAGTGAGCGATTCGCTGCCGGCTGTGGTTTGTCCTGGAGCCAAGCCAGGTAGTTCGATGAGTCGGCCTTGGCCATTCAAACGAGTTATTTCCAACTGCATCAGGGACCGGCCAGCCGCAGCGTTTCCTTGGTTCCTGATCACCGCGGTGACGAGGCACGGTTTGCCGACAGTTGGCTGGGCGGGCGTGGTCTGAATATCCACGACTGTCAAATCCGGCTGGGCAAGAGTCTGAGCGGTCAACAAGAGCAGCCAGGCGGCCGCGGAGAGGGCCAGGCACCTTTTTGACGACTGGGGAGGGCCAGGCCTTGGCTTTCCCGCTTGACATCCCTCTCGATGGCTCGGCGGTCTGGTGGAACGTGTCGAGGATTGGGTCCCCGGTGACACGAGGGCCGCCACCGTCCATGCTTCACATGGACAGTTCTTCTCGCCCGGCTTTGCGGCCGTGCTCTCTCCCCCCTCTCCCCAACCCCTGTGAATGGCTTCACGGCAAGGGCTGTGGAGGAAGGAGACAGGGATCGGGGCCATGCTGTGGGTCCCACGCGCTGCCGCGCCTTCATGGTTGTTTCGGAATGTGTGGGCTAGCGCGCTCATGTTGAGGCTGGGCAATAAGGATCTACGCTTTGCCTGAGAGAATCCTGCGCCGAGTTAGAGGGACCATGTCCACCGGTCATTTCGCCGCAGTGTTCGCCCGGTTGCATGGTCCTCATGAATTGCCTGAACCGGCTCATGACATGGCGTGGCGGCGTGGATGGCGGGTCACAGGGGCCCTCAAACGAGGGCGATCCGGCGCCGCATCTCATGCAGAAGCCCGACCCGTTCACCATGACATGCAGCAAGGTGACGGGCACGGGGTGGGTTGGCTCCGTCTTGGCGAACCCTTTCATGCCGTCCTGTTTGTCTTCGCGCAGGATGCAGGATCATCGCTCCGTCCGCGTAAATGGAGTTGGAGTTCGCCTGGATGCTCCATAGCCCATCCGGGAACAAGCCGCCGGCGGGTGAGTCCCGGATTCGGGCGCGTGCCGATGGCGGGGCTGACCCGGCCTGTGCTCCGCACCGAATGAACGAACCCGATTCCAGCCTGTCAGGCGCCGAGGACCGGCGTCAGGCTCCGTTCCTTGCCCTGGAAGAACCAGCGGCCGAGACGTGGGACCAAACCGATTGGGCCGCCCTCTTGCAACATCAGCTGGACGCGCCAGTGGAGGTGGACCAGGGCCCCCTCCCTCCCGCCCTCGCCCGCAACGTGCGGGCGGTGGCGGGAGCGGAGGGCTTGGCCCGGCGCAGTTTCAACGATTTCTTCCAGCATCCGCATCCCCCCGCGGCGTTGCTGCCCATGGTGCGCGCACCGCAAGACACTGATCCGCGAACATGATGATTGCCAAGCAGCATGTGGGCGGCTAGCGTCCGGTCGTGGCCCTGCCGTTCTCCAACCGACAGCGCGAGTTGCGCGAACTGGACGCGGCGGCGGTCGAGGGTGGCTTAACCGCCTTTTACGGTCGTCGTCGGGTGGGGAAGACGCGGCTGCTGACCCACTGGTTGTCGCAGCGCCACGGGCTGTACAGCCAGGCCATCGAAGGCGCCCCGATGCTGCAACTCGACCAGGTCTGGAGCGATTTGCGCGGACCACTGGGTTCAGCATTGACACCTCGATCCTGGGGCGAATTGTTCGGAGTGCTGGACCTCCAGGCGAAGGAGCTCGTGCTGTGTCTGGACGAGTTCCCGTATCTCGTCGCTTCCGATCCGTCCCTGCCCAGCCTCTTGCAACGGTGGCTCGATCACCGGCGCGGGGGCAAACTGACGTTGTTCCTTTGCGGGTCCAGCACGCGGATGATGAACACCTTGTTCCTCAACCGCACGGCGCCGCTGTTCGGACGCGCCCGGAAGATGTTGCACGTGCAGCCGATGAGCTACGGGGCGTTCTGCGCCGCGTGTGATCAGAACGCGCGCGACCCGCAGGCGTTCGAGCGGTTTGCGTTGGTGGGCGGGGTGCCGCGCTACTGGGAGTTCCTGAGGTCGGGCCAGTCGGTCGTGGATCTGGCGGAGGAGTTGTTCTTCGGCTTCGCCCCGTTTCTGGACCAGGAGCCGATGCGGATTCTCCGGGACGAGGGCATCGCCGGGATCAACGCGGTGTCGGTGTTGGAGGCGGTGGGCCGGGGCGCGGAGAAGCCTTCCGAGATCGCTGCCCGCCTGGGAACGGCGCAGTCGAATCTGTCGCGCCTGCTGCAACAACTGCTCGATGCCAACCTGCTGGAGCGCGAATTGCCCTTCGGGGAAAGCCTGCGCACGACCAAACGACTGCGTTACCGCATCGGCGACCCGGCGTTGAGATTCTGGTTTCGGGTCTACTCGCCTCACCGCAGCCGCTGGCGGCACTACGCTGCCGCGGAGAAGCGGCGTCTGATTCACGAACACGCCGCCACGGTGTTCGAGGATTGCTGGAGGCGGCATCATCCGGAGGCGGCACGGTTCTGGAACGCGGAAGTGGAGCTGGATCTCGTCCGCACGGAGCGGGATGCCCACGGGGAGGAGCAAATCGTGGTCTCGGAAGTGAAGTGGAAATCGTTGTCCTCGGCCGAGCGCCAGCGCATTGAACGGGATTTGCCGCAGCGATGGGCGCGCGGCGGCGTGAAGGCCAAACCGATGAGCGTCCGCTTCGAGGTCGTTGACGTTGGCCATCTGGCGGAGTTGGCTGGCCGCGAGTGACCGTTCGGGTGGTGCAGCAAGGTGACCGGCACGGGATGCGTTGCCTCCGTCTTGGCGAACCCTCCATGTCCCCCTCGCCTCCGTCGGACGGAAGGGGAAGGAGCAATGCCACGTCCGCGTGTTCGCGAACTCCGCAACCATCGAGGACGGGCCTGATCGGTTGATCATTCTATTAGCGGCCCCTCATTCAACCGCAGAGATCGCAAAGGTCGCAGAGATAGGAGGTTCTGATGGAAGGACTTCTCACCCGCCGGGCAAGCATGTCTATCGCTTCAGGGTCAGGAAGGTCTTTGCGTTCTCTTTGTTCTCTGCGGCTCGACTGCTTTTCCCAGGATCATGCCGGTGGACTTGTTCCGCGGCGCAGGGGCAGAAAGGCCAGGATCACTTCCCGCCTCGCGCGCACCTTCCGGCCCTCGCGGACGATCAACCCGAGTCCCACCAAAGCGTTCACGTCGCGCTGCAACGTCTTGGAGGTCTTGGCGGCGTAGGCTTTCGCCAGTCGGGTCGACAAATCCGGAATCTTCACTACCTCCACCCAATCCCGAGCCTCGCCCAGGTCCAGCGCGAGATGCCGTTGCCGGGTGTCCGACGCGCTGTGGCGGCTTTGGAACCGTTCGTGGACGAAGTTCCGCCAAGTCACGTCCCACTGCTGCGCCCAGATCGTCTCGAGTTGCTCGCGAAGCCCGTCCACGAAACCCCGAACGGCGTAGCGGATGAAAGGCACGATGTCCCCGCCAGACTTGCTGGCCTGATCGAGTTGCCGGTAGTACTCCGTCCGCGTCTGGTTATAGTGGTTGCTGAGCAGATGGGCGGCCGGGGAGGGCACGCCTGCCGAATGCAGAATGTGAAACTCAGGCAGCCGAGCGGTGCGTCCATTGCCATCTCCAAAGGGGTGAATCCAGGCCAGGTAGAGGTGCGCCACGACCGATCTCACGATGGCGTAGACGGTCTCCATGCCGGACGGCGAATCGTCCGGCGCCTCAAAATCAGGCCCATTCAACCAATGGCAGAGTCGGTCGAGCAGATATGGGCAATCCTCCGCGGGGGCGCCGCGGTAGACATGGCCGACGACGACGGAGTGCTCGCGCAACTCGCCCGGCTTTACGTCGTCGCTCACCTGCAAATTCTCGAGCACGCGCCGGTTGTAGTCCCGCAGCAGCCCTAACGACAGGGGGGGAGGATGCCCTCCGCCAACTGGCGGCCCATGGTGTTGCATGCGCCGATGATGTTCTCGACCCCCTGTTTGAGGTATTGTCTGGAGGCGGAGACGTCCAACCTGCCCTCAACCGCCTCCAGCACTTCCTCCTCCGAGAGCGTGTTGCCCTCATTGGCGGTGGTGGCCGCCGCGCCCTTGGCGAGGTAGAGCTGATGCAAGGCAAGCGCCGTCGCCGGCCGCAGTGGCACTCGCGAAATGTGCTCGCATTTCGACGCCGCCTCCCCCAGCGAAAGCCACAGGTCCGCGCCCGCCGTGCTGAGGTTGCACTGGAAACGGATCCATGGATGTGTCCTCTCGAATGTTCGCATGTGTGTCTGAATTCGAAGCTGTGATAGTCATTGCGGATAAATTATTTGTGCCGAGTTGTCGAATGGGATGTCGTAGAGAATGTCCACTATAAAGTCCATGGCGATTGGTCAATTCCCAGGGGCCGCCGCTTGGTCTGAGCGGCTCAGCTGCGGTAATCGGCTGTTCCTATTGATGAGTGCATAAGTAGGCAGACACAGGATGGCTCCCCTCTCCCTTTCTCCCTCTCCCCAACCCCGTTCCATCGCTTCGCTTTCAAGGGTTGGGGAGAGGGATGGGGTGAGGGGTGTATGCTTACTTCTGCACTGATGAATAAGTCCTTCACGATGAGGATTGCGGTTGCGTTTACGAAAGGCCGGATTGAGAAGGCAGGGACGCTTCCGTCAGCCCGCGATTCCGGGGGTTTTGCCCTTGTGCGCCCTCGGACCGGTATTCACTCTGCTGTCCAAGAACCTGTTTTGATGGGGAACCGTGGGTTCTGAGCCATCGAGGTGATGCGGTTTCTTCCCGTCGACCCACTGGCCGATGGTGGGCGCGGTCCACCAGCCAGACGAGGACGCCGCCGCCGAGGCGCTGAGCTGCCTGCTCCTATGTTACCAGGGGGCGTTGTCGCTCTACGTGGCGCGCAAATTCCTGGTTTCAGACCACGACGCGGCGGATCTGCTGCAGGGGTTCGTGCTGCAGATCGTTCTCGAGAAGGAGTTGATTCTCAAGGCGAGGCAGCAAGGTGACCGGCACGGGATGCGTTGCCTCCGTCTTGGCGGACCCTTCGGCCATCCTGTTTGTTTTCGCGCAGGATGCAGGATCATCGCTCCGCCCGCGTAAATGGAGTTGGAGTTCGCCTGGATGCTCCATAGCCCATCCGGGAACAAGCCGCCGGCGGGTGAGTCCCGGATTCGGGCGCGTGCCGATGGCGGGGCTGACCCGGCCTGTGCTCCGCACCGAATGAACGAACCCGATTCCAGCCTGTCAGGCGCCGAGGACCGGCGTCAGGCTCCGTTCCTTGCCCTGGAAGAACCAGCGGCCGAGACGTGGGACCAAACCGATTGGGCCGCCCTCTTGCAACATCAGCTGGACGCGCCAGTGGAGGTGGACCAGGGCCCCCTCCCTCCCGCCCTCGCCCGCAACGTGCGGGCGGTGGCGGGAGCGGAGGGCTTGGCCCGGCGCAGTTTCAACGATTTCTTCCAGCATCCGCATCCCCCCGCGGCGTTGCTGCCCATGGTGCGCGCACCGGTTCCTCGAAGCCCAGATTCTCCTTGCCGGGGCACCGGGCGACCCAGAGTATCCCGCAAGCTGAACGATAAGAGGAACTGTGGATGAGAGTGGACGCTATCGGATCGACGGCTCGCCACGACGCTCGCCCCGCCGTCCAGCCGGGGGGTGCGCCTCCAAGGGCCGGGAGGAACGAGGCCGAACGTCCGGGAATGGGGGCCGTCCGGCTACGGCGGGAGACTTGTGCATGAATCCCGGGGATAGCGCGCCACCGCTATCGGTGGTGGGAACGGACGGAACTCAACTGCCTCTCCCCTTGGCCGTCGGCCCTCCGCAACGGCCTGGCACGCTCGGAACGGTCGAGCACTACGACCTGCTCAGCCTCCTGGGGGAAGGCGGCATGGGGATGGTCTTCCTGGCTCGCGACACGAGGACCGGGGAGAAGGTGGCTTTGAAGATTCTCAAGCCCGCCGTCGCGGGCAACGCCCGGGCGGCGGCGTTCTTCCGCAAGGAGGTCAACCACCTGGCCAACCTCAGCCACCCGCACATCATGCGGGTGCTGGAATCGGCGCCTGAGGAGCGCATGGGCTGGTTTGCCATGCCCTTCCTCGAGCGCGGCAGCCTGGACCGGATGATCCATGAGCAAGGCCCGGTGCCGCCGGAGCAGGCCGTGCAGATCGCCCGGCAGGTGGCCGAAGCCTTGGCCTTCGCGCACAGCCGCGGCATCATCCACCGCGACCTGAAGCCCAGAAACGTTCTCTTGACCGACGACGGGCAGGCGCGGTTGGCCGACTTCGGTCTGGCGAGATCGTTGGAGAACGACGAACTGCTCGATGCAGCGAGGCCGCGGGTGGAGGGGACGGTGCATTACATGTCGCCCCAAGCGGCAGCCGGGGAACAGGAGGACACGCGTGGGGACATCTACGCCCTGGGAGCGCTGCTCTACGAGATGCTGACGGGCAAGGCGCCTTATTTCGAGGCGGAGCGAAGCCGGATCAGCGAGGCGATTGCCGCAGGTCCGCCGACCCCGATTCTCAAGGTGAATCCCAAGGCGTCCAAGCCCCTCGCGCAGGTGGCCGACTGGGCCATGGCGCGGGAATTGAAAGATCGCTACGCCCGCGTTGAGGATGTCTTGACGGACCTGAGGAAGATCCGAAACCGCGAAGAACCCGACGGGCCTCATGGTCAAAGCTGGTTTGCGGGGAAAGTCAGGTCATGCGGCCGAGCAATGCGCGAACCCAAGAAGGCCGCCTCGGCATCGGTCCTCCTCGCGGTTGCTGTCTTCTCATCGTGGTGGCTGTTGACTCGGCCCCATCTCAAGATCGTCAGTGCATGGGCTCACCCCACCATATCGAACTGGACCGGCCTGACTTCCGCCCGGTGGCTGACGGACCCGACTCCCGTCTTTTTCCTCCAAAGGGGGGAACAACTGTTCGAGATCTCCGCACAGGGACGAATCATGACGGGGGAGAAGCTGCGTGTTCCCGGGATTCGCCTCAGCGGACACTGGCTGGCGGCGGACACGGATAGCGATGGGATCGACGAGTTGTTCCTGTCCTGGACGCAAGGGCGGAAGCTGACGATCGCCAGCTTGCGGAAGGACACGTCCATGCTCCGCTTCCACGCCGAGGGTGCGGACCCGCATCCAAAGGACCGGGAAGGCGAGCCAGCCAGTGTCCTGAGGCCCATGCGGTTCCTGCCGGCAACGGTTGACGCGGACGGACGAACGAACGGGGGACGTTTGCTGGCCACTTTGCATACGAACAGGAGCAAGCGGCCGCGGGCCCTGTGCTGTTACGATTACGCCACGCAAGGACGGGAATGGCAGACCCTGGTGGGCCCGTCGTTGCGCAACCTTGAGATGCTGGATCTCGACGGGGATGGAATCCAGGAGATCCTGTGCGGGAGTGCTGCCGACTGCAACGGGAACCGGGAACCCGACGCCGGCGACGACGAACATAGCTACATATTTGCCTTCGAGAACAACGGGAAGATCCGGTGGGCGAAGGAAATCCGTGGCGAACGTGGCAGCTCCGAGGTTGGCGTGGTCGACTTGGATGGGGACGGTCAGAAGGAGATTCTCGCCTTCGCCTCCTGCAATGAGGTCGATCACTCAACGAACGCCCCTCTGCTCGGCAGAGTTCTGCAATTGAACCCACGGGACGGCCAGATCCTCCACAAATACGACCCACGCACGTGCCTGCTGAGCTTCCTGACCCACGATCTCGAGGGCGATGGCAAAACCGAGATCCTCGCCACGGACTGCGACGGGAACCTCCACCTGCTGAACTGGGACGTGACGCTCCGGAAGGTGATCCGCATCGCGCCCGCGCTGAAGAAGCCGGCGGGTTCCCTCGATATCGTGGACTGGCGTCTCAAGGGGATGGCACGCCTGCACAAGGGTCAGCCGCCGTTCATCGTGGCCGTTTCCTGGGAAACTCAGGATGCCAGTTTCAGTTGGGGGCGAATTGGCGATCCCGTTGACAAATCTTCGAGGCGTAACGAGGCGATTTGCATCCTGGACTCGGCGCTGCGTGTGGTAACGCGATACGCGGTGGCCGATCGATCTCCCACCCAGTTCGCCTGGGAGATGATGATCACCGACCTTGAGGGCGACGGTGAGGACGAGATTCTACTGCTCTCAGACCGTGCGGAGGTGCTGAAGCTGGCATCATTGCTGTGAACTGGTATGGATTTCGGCAAAGTGCCAGGACGCATTGGTGTCCGCCTCGCTCTTCCGGCCGGGGCGACTGGATGGGGAGAGGGCGTTTGAAATGCGAGTTCAGTGGCGAACCTCTCGCTTGGAAACGCGGACCGAATGAAGCAAGCGCGCAACCACTCCTCGTCATGGAGAACGCGGCTGCCTGGCATTCCTACTGTCGCTGGTTACAGCCCCACCCGGGGGGAAGCGCCCTGCTCGCGCCTGGCATCTGGCCAAGCCGCGTGCCCGGCAAAGGCCGAAGTTCTTTCTTCCCAGACCCTAGGTCCCCGCTCGTGCAGCTTGAGCAACAGCGACCGAGCGGCCATGTCTTTGCGCTGGCCGGAGGACGCAGACCACGCCCACCGCTCGGCCAACGCCGCAGACAAACGCCGTCGAGGGCAGGGCAGCTTGCCCGGGATCGGCTCTCGGATCTCGCCGAGTTCCGAGCGGCCGATCCGGCGCCCCTGCAGGATCTCATTCTCGGGCAACCCGCCACTCTGCCCAGCGGCGTTCTCGGAGTCCCGGACAAGGGCAGACTATCCTCAGTCACCCCATCCATCCCCCCAAAGTCCGTTGGGATCTGAGCCGGTCATGCGCGAGGACGCGGATCCTGGAACTGGATGGTTGGGATCAGGATGTGGCGCAGCGCACGCGAGGGGCGCAGCAAACCGCGCAGGATCAGCCGGCGCACGGACTTGTCGCAGACGCCGAGCATCTGGGCGGTCTCCTGGACGCTGAAAGCCAGGCGAGCGGGCTCGGTGGGGACGGCGGTCGTGGTATTCGAGTTCATGGCATTTGTGCGAAGGCCGGAGTCACCATCAGTCCCGACGCCGGCGCCTCGATCTGACAGTCGGCGGAACCCTGCCTGAACGAACAGTGCGCAACACCTTGGACCCAACCCGTTGGTAAAGAGGGGTGGGGAATCGAGACGGGTCGCCGGGTAGGGAGCGACGCGGACGCAAGCAACCAAGGTCATCAGCTCGTCCGCCCTGGCATCGTAGGGCGGGCGGAGGATCATCTGCCCGCTACGTGGCGGTGGAGTCCGGTGCGGCATGACCGGGTGTTGGCGAGTCGTTCAAGTTGATTCACCTCACCAGTCGTTGGGGGTGGGCAGAACCGAACAACCCGGGTGAGATCGCGTGCCGAACGTACCGGCCTGGACGGGGGCGAAGCGGCTCGAACCCGTCAATCCTGCCAAACGGAGGCGACGGTTCGGGTGGTCGGGCGAGGGAAAGCCGACAATCAGGGACGGACCCAGGCAGCGGGCTTTGAGGTGGGCTGCGAAAGCGGCGGCGCCGCTGGGCGTCAAACCACCGCAACCAGGCTGAGCGACATGCGCTCCGGCGGCCGACCGGGCACATCATCGCGATCTGATACTCACATTGGCTACTGGCCGACCGATCTCGATTCCGGTTCGGTGCCCTTGGGTTCCCTTGGCAATCGTGCGCGAGTTCTCGTGTGAGGGCGGAATGTCCCCTGCGGAGCGCTTCGGTCAAAATGGGACCCGCGCCTGTCGGGCTGATTATCAGTCAGATGAACTCAGCCCGGCCGCATGCAATGCGTGTCCATTACGGGGCTCGACTAGTGGATCAGCGCGCCAAAGCGACTCTGGCCTGGCACCGGCCGCGGCAGCGTGTAACCTATCAATGCAAAACGAGCACGTGTCCTTGCCCATGCCAACCCTCGGCGAACCGAGAATCCGCTGCGGACCATCGTTCAGTTCAACGGAGGCGGGGTCCCGGTTACAGGATGAGGCCCAGACGATGTCACGGTCCCTCCTGTGTTCTGCATTGGGGACCCGCCTGTGGCCCATTCCACCACTTCCAACCATTGCGGCAAGAGTGCATCCCAGTGGAGCCTTTGGGCAAACTCGCGGCCTGCTTTGGAATACTGCCGCACCAACTCCGGGCTTTGGTACAATTCCTGGATCCGCAAGGCCAAGTCATCTACGTCGATGATCGCCTGCTCGATCAGGTTGGTCCCCATGGTCAGCGTCGTCACCGGCCGCACCAGTGCGCCGCGGCCCCGCACCAACTCTGTGCACGCGCTGCAATCGGTCGCCACCACGGGCACTCCGGCCGCCAAACTCTCGATGATCGGCAACCCGAACCCCTCCCCCATCGTCGGCAACGCCATCACGTCGAACACGTTGTAGAGCCGATTCAGTTCCTCGTCCGCCAACGCCTGGCTGAGGCTCAGATCTGGGCTGCTCACATCGGCCATGCCCTCCAAACGATAGCGCCGCAACAGGGTCACCACATCGTACCCAACGTCACAGGGATTCATGTGAAGGTAGAGATGGAGATTGTCATGATCCTTCCCCAATCGCGCAA
>CAZVRY010000061.1:0-29152 GCA_964629545.1 uncultured Verrucomicrobiota bacterium
CAAGAGCAAGAGCAAGAGCAAGAGCACGAATTCTGCCTTTTGCACTCTGCCTTCTCCCTTTCCGGTTCATGGAGAGACGGGGTGAGGGGGACTCCTTTTTTCCGGATGAGAATGGCTGGTCTTTCGGTCGGAGGCGCGCCTCGTTAGGCGAGGTAGGGGATGGTGAGGGGGCCTTGGGGGAGGACGGCGACGCGGGCGTGGGGGCCGAGTTGGTGGAGGCGTTCGCGGACGGCGGCGGCGATATCGGGGCAGGGGAGGAGGTGGGCGGCGCGGACGGTGTCGGAGTCGAGGGAGCTATGGAGCATGACGGTGGCGCGGCGTTGGATGAGGGCTTGGATTTGGGCCTGCCATTGTTCTGGGCGGACGAAGCCCGGGGTGGCGAGGAGGGTGAGGATTTCCTCGGGGCTGGAGGCGCTGCGGAGGAGTTGGTCGAGGGGGCTGCGGGCGGGCACGCCTTCCCGGCATTCGCAGGCGAGGATGATGAGGCCGCCGGTTTGGACGATGCGGGCGGCGGCGCTGGTGCCTTTGACGCCTTGGTAGAGGTTGAGGTCGAGGGGATATCCGCTGTTGGTGGTGACGACGATTTCGAAGGGGGCTGGGACGGGTTGCATGGCGGCGCGGCGGACGAATTCGTAGCCGGCGCGGTGGGCGGCCAGGAGGTGGCCGGCGAAGACGCCGGTGATGTGACGTTGTTCGTTGAGGGAGACATTGAGGAGGAAAGAGGGGCCGACGCGGAGGGCGACATCGCGGAGTTCCTCCCAGAGGGGGTTGCCCTCCGTGATGCCGAAGGCGGCGTGGGGGTGGCCGATATGGTGGGCGCCATGGTTGCTCATGACCGTGGTGAGGCCGGCGCAGCCGGGCATGATGCCTTTGGGGCCGCCGCTGAAGCCGGCGAAGAAATGGGGTTCGATGAAGCCGGTGACGATGCGGACGTCGGCTTCCACGAGGTGGCGGTTGAGGAGGGCGGGGGTGCCATCACGGAGGGTGCCGACGGGGACGAGGTCTTCGTGCTTCTCGCATTCGTGGTTGAGGACGCGGTAGTGCTCGACCACGGCGGGGGAGAGGAGGCGGCGGAGTTCGTCCGGGGAGTTGGGGCGGTGGGTGCCGGTGGAGTTGAGGAGGGTGATCTGGTTGCGGGGGACGAAGTCGAGGTGCTCGAGGAGCCAGGGGATGAGCCGGTGGTTGGGGGTGGCCCGGGTAATGTCGGTGAAGACAATGCAGACGCGGTCGGCAGGGCGGACGAATTCCCGGAGTGGCGGCGCTTCGATGGGGGCGGCGAGGGCGGCGGAGACGGCCGCTTGTTCGTCGGGGAGGCCCGGGGTATGGGAGGGTTCGATGACGGTGGTGCGGCCATCGGGGAATTCGACCGGCAGGTGACCTTGGCCGTAAGCGAGTTTGACGATCATAGGGCGTGGCGTGTGGAGGGAACACCTACGTCAAAACAGGGGTTCGGGAAAGGCCAATTCTCGCGTTGGCGGTTGGACGCCCCCTGGCCCGGCCTCGGCCCGTCCGTCTGCTCTTGGGGATGCAAACGAGGTGGCCGTGAAGGGGGTGGGGCATGGCCTCTCTGGTTGATGGACAGGCCCCGCCGGACGGTCTGGTTAGGGGAACCAAGCGAGGTCGGGGTGGTTGGTGCGGCCGCGGTCGGTGGTGAAGTCCCAGTAGGCGCGGTTGGGGAAGCGGGCGGCGTGGCCATCGAGGAAGAGGAACTGGGCGCCGCGGCTGTGGAGGTTGGTGTGCACGTTATTGTGTTGGGCGACGGCGGCGGCCTTGCCGTTATCGAAGATCCAGACGGTGCGGGTGGGGTGGGGGAGGTTGGAGAGGCGGATTTGGCGGCCGGTGCCGGATCCGTTGACGTGGCTGTTGAGGCAGTAGTGGAAGAGGTTGGCTCCGTTGCTGCGTCGTCGGTTCGCGGGGCAAAGCCACAGGGTGAGGGGTGGGGTGAGTTGGGCGTTGGTGCGCCAGGGGAGTTCGTGGTAGGTGGGGATGCCGAGTGCCCGCGGGAGATCGATGTACCAGCCTTCGTCGGTCGAAGTGCCGTTGGGGCTGCCGTCGCGTGGGAGGCGGTCGTCGTTATCGGCGGCGAAGAGGTGGGTGGCAAGGCCCCATTGGCGGAGGTTGTGGAGGCACTGGGTGGCGCGGGTCTTGCGTTGGGCGCGTCCGAGGGCCGGGAGGGAGAGGCTGGCGATCAGGGTCACGACGGTGAACACGACGAGGAGTTCGATCAGGGTGAACGCGGCTGGGGGGTGAGGTGGGGGGGGTGGCAGGACTGGGTTGGGGTAAGGGGACCCGTGGGGGCGGGCGGCCTGGGGCAGAATTGGCATCATGGGACCTCCTGTCTGGAAGGCACTTGGGGCGCGGGGCCTGGGAGCACTTCCTTGGGGTGGGATGATGCTACGGAGGTCGGGGGAGACGGAAGGAGAATCTGCTTGCCGGGATCGATGTCATCGCCGGGCTGGGCGGCAGCCGACATGAAAACTCGCGGCTTATTTGGGCTGGGTTTGGGGATCGGGGGGTGGGTGGGGGGCGAGATCGAGACGCCGCGGCTGGGTGGGTTGGCGGCGGGCGGGGTGCGGTTTACACCGTTCTATAACATGGCGGCGCACTGGCCGCTGCACGCGATGGAAGCGGACCTTGCGAAGCATCGTGGGCGTTACGCCGCTGATCTCGTCGTTCGGGAGAATTTGCGGCGCCATCGCTTCCCTCCCGACTGCATCGACACGGCTTAGGGCGAGGGGGTAGGAGGGGCGGGGAGGCCGAGGCGTTGGCGGACGAGTTCGGGCAAGTATTTGACGGGGATGGAGCCGTGGGCGAGGACGGCTTCGTGGTAGCGGCTGAGGTTGAAGCGGTCGCCGAGTTCGCGGGAGAGTTGCTGGCGGAGGCGGTAGTGGGCCATGCGGCCGGTGAAGTAGGTGGAGAGTTGGACGGAGCTTTGTTTGCTGCGGATGACTTTGAGGCGGGCTTCGCCTTCGGATTGGAAGGCCTGCTTGACCAGAAGGTCCATGGCCTGGTCGTCGGTCAGGCCGAGGCAGTGCATGCGGTGGTCAAGGAGGGTGTTGGCGACGGCGCGGAGGTAGAATTTGAGTTGTTGGAGGCGAAGGGGGAGGCTGGCGTCGCCGAAGCCCTGGTCGAGCATCATTTGTTCGGTATAGACGGCCCAGCCTTCGATGAAGACGCCGGACCCGAGGATTTTGCGGATGAGGGAGGGGTTGCGGTTGGCGTATTCCATTTGGACGTAGTGGCCGGGGTAGGCTTCGTGGATGGTGAGGATTTGGAGCATGTGGGTGTTGTATTCCTCGAGGTAGCTGCGGACTTTATCGGCGTCCCAATGGGCGGGCGGGGGGCTGACCGCGTAGTGGCCGACGGCGGTGGTATCGAGCGGGGGGGGCGAGTTCATGTAGGCGGTGGAGTTGCCGCGTTGGAATTCGGGCATTTCGATGACGCGGCAGAGGTCGGGTTCTGGGAGGGGGAGGATGTGGCGTTGGGCGATGAAGGTGCGGATGGCGTCGACGGATTGCCGGACGTCGGCGACGAGGGTAGCGGGGGAGGAGTGGTCTTTGGCGACCTCGCTTTGGACGCGGGCGACCGTGGTGCGGCGGCCCTCGGGATCGTCGGGGGGCAGGGGATCGCGGGGGAAGTAGCGGGACCAGAGCTGGCGGGCGACCACGTAGAGTTCGTTGCGGACGCGGTCGAATTCGATTTGGGCGTCGGCGTAGATTTGGTCGGCGGAGAGGCCGGCGTCGGTTTCGAGCTCGTATTTTTTGCGGAAGGTATCGAGGCCGACGCGCCATTCGCCGGTGGCGCGAGGGAGGAGATCTTGTTCGAGGAAGTCCTGGTAGTCTTTGAGGGCGGTGACGAGCGGGCGGGCGGCGTCTTCGAGGGCGGCGCGTTGGGGGGTATCGCCGGCGAGGGCGAAGAGGTCGTTCTCGTAGAAGGCGAGGGCGCCGCGGTTCTGGCTGATGGCGGTTTCGGTGTGGGGTTTGGGGGGGCGTTGGAGGTTTTGGCGGGCGGCGTCGAGGACCGCGGGGATTTGGCGGATGCGGGAGATGGCGTGGGTGAGGTTGGTTTCCTTGGGCAGGGTGGATTGGGTGAGGAGGCTGAAGACGGATCCGCTGATGTAGTCGCTGTAGACGCGCGGGTCGTTGGCGTAGGGGTCGAAGTGTTCGGTGAGCCAGAGGTTCTTGCGCAGTTCGTGGGTGAAGATCTCGTGGTCGATTTGGCCGGCGCGGGTGAGTTTGGAGTAGTCGAGGTCGCGGGCGAGGCGGGCGAGGGTCTCGCGGTTCTGGGCGGTCCAGCGCGCTCGGGCCGCCGGGGAGAGATCATCCATGCGGTCGTCGAAGCGACGGTCGCCGAGCGCGGTGGCTTCGGTGGGGCGGAGGCGGAAGGAGGCTTCGAGATGGGCGCGGAAGAGGGCGTCGAGGCGGGCGTCCTCGGAATCGGCGGGGGCGGCGGCGGGGTGGAGGGGGAGGCAGAGGAGGCAGAGGCCGAGCGAAAAGTGTTTAAGTTTCATCGCAATGGCGGCTAGGGTAGCGGTGCGGCGGCGAGGCCGCCGAGTAAAATCCACATTCCATGAAACCCTATTGGCAAGGCGTCTTCCCGGCCATCACCACTCAACTGCGGAAGGATCAATCCTTGGATTTGGAGGGGACGGCGCGGCACATCGAGGCGTTGTTGGCGTCTGGGGTGAGCGGGCTGATTGTGTGCGGGTCGTTAGGGGAGAATCAGACGTTGGATCCGGACGAGAAGTTGGCAGTGGTGGAGATGGCGGTGAAGGTGGTCTTTGGACGGGTGCCGGTGTTGAGCGGGGTGGCGGAGCCGAGCACGGGCTTGGCCCTGCGTTATGCGCGGGAGGTGGAACGGTTGGGGGCGGACGGGATCATGCTGATGCCGCCGATGAGCTACAAGGGGGGGGATGGGCGGGAGACGCTGGCGCATTTCCGGACGGTGGCGCGGGGGAGCGGGTTGCCGATCATGGTCTACAACAACCCGTTGAGCTACGCCAACGACATCACCCCGGCAATGTTCGCCGAGTTGGCGGCGGAGGAGCGGTTGGTGGCATTGAAGGAGAGTTCGGGGGATACGCGGCGGTTGACGGACTTGCACAACACGGTGGGCGACCGGTATGCGTTATTCGTGGGGGTCGACAATTTGGCGTTGGAGGCGGCGGTGGTGGGGATCGACGGGTGGGTGGCGGGGAGCGGGATCGCGTTTCCGCGGGAGAACCAGTACTTCTGGGAGTTGACCCGGGCGGGGCGGTGGGAGGAGGCGCGGGCGATCTACCGTTGGTTTACGCCGTTGCTGCATTTGGATGTGCACGTGAAGTTTGTGCAGTACATCAAATTGGCGGTGCAGGAGTGCGGGTTGGGGCAGGAATGGGTGCGGGCGCCGCGCCTGCCGCTGACGGGGGCGGAGCGTCGGCGGGTGTTGGGGGTGATCCACGAGGGGATGCGGACGCGGCCGCGGATTCCGCGGGGTTGGAAGCCACAGGGGGGAGGCTGAGGAATTATGATTTAGGATTTAGGATTCATGAATTGGCGGCTTTTGGGGGGGGCGGGTGGATGCTTGACGGGGTGGTGGGGGAAAACTAGGGTTCGCGGCTTGTGGCTCCGCAGGGGTGCGCCGCTGGAACGGACGGCTGCGGGGCTTTTGCATGGAAAGGCCCGATCGTGAATGTGACTGTTGAGACCCTGGGACCCTGTAAGAAGCTGGTGCGCGTCGAGGTGGACGCCGCCGAGGTGGACGCCAGCTTCGAGCGGGTTACGCACGACTTTCAGAAGCAAGTCAAACTCCCAGGGTTCCGACCGGGCAAGACGCCGCGGCATTTGGTGTTGAAGTCGTATGGGCGTCAGATCGAGGAGGAGACGCGCCGGAAGCTGACGTCGGAGACGTTTCGCAAGGCGGTGGAGCAGGAGAAGCTGCGGGTGATGTCGACCCTGAACCTGGAGGAGATTCAGTTTGGTCGGGGGCAGGTCTTGCAGTATGCGGCGACGGTGGAGACCTATCCGGAGTTTGCGCTGCCCGAGTACAAAGGGCTGGCGGTCAAGCGGGAGATTCGGCGGGTGACGGACGAGGATGTGACCCGGGCGTTGGGGATGTTGCGGGATCAGAAGGCGGCCTACAACGACGTGGCCCGTCCGGTCCAGGAGGGAGACACGGTGGTGGTGAACTACCGCGGGACGAGCGAGGGCAAGCCGCTGACGGAATTCGCGCCGACGGCGCGCGGGGTGACCGAGAAGCAAGGGGCCTGGATGCCCGTGGCCAAGGAATCGTTTATTCCGGGGTTCACCGAGCAGTTGGTGGGGGCCCAGGCGGGGGAGCAGCGGACCGTCCAGGTGTCGTTTCCGGCGGATTTCGTGGTGGCGGCCTTGGCTGGTCGCCAGGGGGTTTACGAGGTGGAGGTGGTGCAGGTGAAGGAGAAGGCGTTGCCGGCGGTGGATGAGGCGTTCGCACAGTCGTTTGGGGCGGAGAACCTGGACGTGTTGACGGCGGGGGTGAGGCGGGATTTGGAAAACGAGTTGAACAGCAAGCTGAAGCGTTCGGTGCGCGACCAGATCGTGCGCGGGCTGCTGGCCCAGACCCAGTTCGATCTGCCGGAGTCGATGTTGACGGAGGAGACCCGGAGCGTGGTGATGGACATCCTGCAGGAGAACAAGGATCGAGGAATCCCCAAGGAGGCGATTGACGCGCAGAAGGACCAGATTTTCAATTACGCGTCCAACAGCGCGCGGGACCGGCTGAAGGTTGGGTTTATTCTGAACCGCATCGCGGAGCAGGAGAAAATCGGGGTCGAGGAGCGGGAAATCATGCAGCGGATTCTGTTCTTGGCGGACCAGTATCGGATCAAGCCGGAGCAGATGATCCGGCAGTTGAAGGAGCGGAACGGGATCCAGCAGATTGCCGAGCAGATTGTGACGGGCAAGGTGTTGGATTACCTGGAGTTGCAGGCCAAAGTCGAGGAGGTGTTACCCGGGCCCGATCCGGCGGAAACGGCTTAGAACTCGTCCTGGCGGACCCCGCGGGCGGGCGCGGGGTTGGGGACGAGTGGTCCTGGGTGGGGCGCTAGAGGACGCCCGCGAGTTCCTGGAGGAGGCGCCAGTTTTCGAGGCGTTCCTGGCGCGCTTCGAGGAGAAGCGGGGAGGGTTGGCCGGCGGCGTCGAAGTGTTTGCTGAAGCGGCCTTCGGTGCGGGCGAAGGTGATGAAATCGAACACCTCGCCGGTTTGGGGGTGTTTGTACCAGTCTTCCTTGGGGGCGGGATTGCCTTGGAGGCTGAGGCGTTCGGCGAGTTTGCCGCCTTTGCGCGGATCGTAGAGGAGAACGGGGAAGGTGCGGGTATCGACGGCGAGTTTGGATTGTTGCATGGCGAGGTTGTCGCCCACGCCGTGTTCGGGTTGGCAGGTGGTGTAGACGCTGACAACGGCGGGGCCGTTGTATTCGTTCGCGGCGAGGATCGACTTGTAGAAGTGGTTGGAAAGGGCGCAACTGGTTTGGGCGACGAGGGTATTGGGGTGCATCATAGCGATCTGGGCGATTTCCTTGCGTCGCTCGGTCTTGCCCTGCAGGACCTGGCCGTGGGCGGTGAACTTGGTGTTCTGTCCCTTGTAGCTGGCGGTGGAGGACTGTCCGCCGGTGTTCGAGTAGACCTGGGTATCGAGGATGAGGACTTTGATGTCCATGCCGGAGGTGAGCATGCGGCTGAGCGATTGGAAGCCGATGTCGAGCATGGCGCCGTCGCCGCCAAAGACCCATAGTTTCTTGTTTTTCCAGCCCATTTGGTCCCAGCGGGCGCGGATGCCCATGGCGTCGGCGGGGCCGTTTTCGAAGAGGGAGTTGGTCCAGGGGACGAGGTAGGGGTTGTAGGGGTAGGTGGAGGCGTAGACGGTGGAGCAACCGGTGGAATTGACGATGCCGAGGGATTCCTTGCCGTAGACGAAGCCGGTGGCGGCGAGCATCATGCGGATGGCGGTGGCCTCGCCGCAGCCCATGCAGGAGCCGGCGCCCCCCACGTAGAGAAGGGAGCGCTCGGCGAGCATCATGTCGCTCAGCAGTTTCTCGTTAATGTAGGTCTTGGGCGTTTCCGGAAGGCGCTTGTAGAAGCTGAAGAGGCCGTTGAATCTGGGGAGGGTGTCGCGGTCCTTCATCAGCATGCTGAGCGCCCCGTGGTTCCCGCAGGCGTCCACGCACTCGGCGCACCCTTTGCACTTGGTCGGATCGATGAAAATCCCGAAGTAGGCGGGTTCGGCACCCTTCTTCTCGTAGGTGGTCCAGTACTTGGTGGTGCGGGCGAACTGGCGGGCCAGTTGCTCGCGTTCGCTGGGGTCGGCCACTTTGGCCAACTCGGCCTCGAGCACGCCTTTGGGGATGGCCTTGCCGAGGATGGCCGTATCGGGGCATTCGGTGACGCAGTCCATGCAGCCCACGCAGTTCTCGCTGTTGAGCAGGGGGATTTCGGGGGCGATGTAGCTAAAGTCGCGGAGGGCCCCCGAGCCGGCGGGGATGAGGGACCGGGCGGTGCTGAGATCCGCGGGGAGGCCTAATTCGGCCGAACCGTCGTTGTAGGCGGCCACGATGCGTTCGTTGAAGTCCTGGACATCGAGGATGTCCTTGGTGATGGGGACTTGGTTGGTCCGGGGGGGCGGGTTGGTCGCAGGGGCGACGGGCACCGGGGAGGTCTGTTGGATCATAGGAGGTTCGAGGTTGATGGAACGGGGCCGAATGGCGTTCGGTTGGCGGCTCGGGGCGACTGGGCGGAGGTGGGCGCGGGGTGCGGGCGGGTTGGGTGGAGGTCAGGCCACGGCCAGGGCGGCTTCCGGTTCGGGGGCGGGATCGATGATGGTGGCGGGGACTTCGCACACCTCCTGGAGGCCTCGACGCACGCACTCGAGGTTTTCGGCGACGACTTTTTCGCCGCGTTTGCCGAAGTACTTGCGGACGTATTTTTCCACGCCGGCGAGGATGGCGGACTCGTCCATGCCGGACCGCTGGGCGAAGGGGGTGACTTTGATGAAGATGCCGACGAGGACGACACCTTGCATGCGTTGTTGGAGATCGGGGTCGGTGGCAACGCTGCGCGCGATCTTGATGGTGTCGAGATAATAGACGCGGACGCACTTTTTCCGGATCAGCTTGCGGCCCCACGCCGGAATGCCCTCCCACACCTCCTGGGGATCGGTCTTATCGCTCTGGATGAAGAGGGCGCCCTTCTCGCTGATGCCGCTGAGCGGGTTGCCCAGGTTGAAGGCGTTGACGTCGTTGAGCGGGATGAACTCGACGTGGTCGAGTTCGGTGTGGGTGCGGATGTGGTCCTCGGCCACCGTGAGGTAGTAGGTGGTGGGCAGGCCCTTCTTCTCGGATCCGTATTTCGGGTAGGCCTGGACGTGCAGGCTGAACAGTTCGCCGACGAAGGAGGCAATGAGCTTGTTGGTCGTGACTGAACCGAATCCGCCGACGGAGTGGCCGCGCATGGAATAGGCGCCCGGGGGGCGGACATCGGGGTCCTCGGTTTCCGCCAGGGCCAGGTCGTGTTTGACCCCGACGACAGAGAACGCTTTCGGATGGGGGACGAGCATGTTGCGGACGATGGCCATGAAGTGCCCCGCCCGCACGTCGCGGGACCCGAGTCCTCCGGCGCAGGAGAAGATTTTGGGGATGCGGTCGATGGGCGGGTAGGGGAATTCGCCGCGGGAGCCTTGGGCCAGGCCGGTGAAGGCCTCGGCGAAGGCGGCGCGGATGCCTTGGGCGAGGGGGTTGGCGACGGCGAGCGGGTTGTCCATCCGTTCGATCACCGTGGCCGCCTGCACGCGCTGCAGGGCCGTCACCAGTTCCACGGCGGGGAAGGGGGCGAAGCAGGTCACATGAATCACGCCCACCCGCAGGCCGAGGTGTTGGCGCAGATAATCCGCCGCGGGCTGGGCGGTTTCCATCATCCCGCCCATGCCGATCAGGGCAAAGTCGGCGTCCTCCATGCGGTAGCAGTCGATGCGGTGGTAGCGCCGGCCGGTCAGCGCATAAAAGGTGTCCATCGCCTCCTGGACGGCGCCCGGGACGCGGTCGTAATAGTTGCGCTGGGCGATCTTCCCTTTCATGTAGGAGTCCTGGTTCTGCACGACGCCGGACATGATGGGGGTGCTGGGGTCCATGAAGTTGCGCAGCCGCTGGTTGGGGTCGCCGACGAACTCCTTCATGAACTCCAGTTCCGGCAGGCGGACGTTCTCGATGGTGTGGGTGGTGAGGAAGCCGTCCATGACGTTGAGGAAGGGGGTGTCCGAGCGCTCGGCGGAGCGCCGAGCGATCAGGGCGAGGTCGCCGGTTTCCTGGGCGTTGCGTCCGAACAAGATGCCCCAGCCGCAATCGGCGACGCTCATGACGTCGTCGTGGCCCGCGTGCACATTCAGCGAGTGGCTGGTCAGGGCGCGGGCGCCGATGTGGAAGACGACGGGGAGGCGTTTGCCGGCGATGGTGTAGAGGACCTCCTTCATGAGCACCAGACCCTGGCCGGAGGTGAAGTTGGTGACGCGTCCCCCGGCCAGGGCGAAGCCTTCGCAGGTCGAGGCGGCGGAGTGCTCGGATTCGGGCTGGATGAACGCGAGGGAATCGCCCCAGAGGTTCTTTTTGCCGTTGGCGACCTCGATTTGGTAGCCCGTGCCCATGGTGGTGGAGGAGGTGATGGGGTAGGCGCAGGCGCCTTGGGTGATGTTGGTTTCGACCCAGACGACCGCGCCGGCGCCATCCGCGGTGGTGGGGATGCCCGGGTAAGGAAACGAAGGCATAGAATGACACGTGCTCATCGTGAGGAGTGGATCAGTTTCCATTTAGTATCCCATCAACGTTGATACTTTCAAGCGATTAAACCGCAGACACCGGGCACCCGCGCGTGCCGGGCTCGATGCTTGTGCTTACGACAGGAGGCGGCGGCCTTGATGCCGCGCCTGCCCTTCCCCAAGGGCGTTGATCGGTTCCGCACCCACGAAGAAGCCGACGAATGGGCGAACAAACACATCCTGCAGGCCGCCCTGAGGAAAGCCCGCGCGTCCCAAACCGCGACGACCTGAGCCGCCTGTGCGGCGAGTTGAATCGCCTTGGTGCCTGCTACGTCGTGGTGGGCGGTTTCGCGGTGATGGAGGCCGGCTTTCCCCGCTTAACGCTGGAGGTGGATTTGCTGGTGGAGGTTTCGGCGGCAAACGAGGCGCTCGCCTTCGAGGCTCTCCGCAGCCTGTCCGACCGGGCGGTGGATCAACTGGACCCCGGCGATGTGGCGAGGTTCACGGTCGTGCGGGTGGGAGACGAAATCATCGTGGACCTCATGCGGAGCGGGTGTGTCATGCGGAGCGGGTGTGGAGTGGAATACGCGGAGGCCATCCAGGACGCTGTCCATCGGGAAATCAGCGGCGTCCGCATCCCGTTCGCCTCCCCGCTCACGCTCCGGAAGATGAAACAAACGCACCGGGAAAAGGACATTCCGGACCGGTTGTTTCTCCGCCAACTCCTCGCGGCTCAAGGCATCCGGGTCGAAGAACCACCCGCGTCGGCAAAGCCCACTGGGTTGCGGGCTTGGATTCATCGGATGTTTGGAAACTGAACGGCACGTGCTGCGGATGAAGCTAGGGAGCGGACCGTGCGGCAACGCTGGGCGCGGCCCGCTCTGCTGCCGCCTTCGACTTCGGTTCAGCCTTCGAGGGCAGGCGCAAGAGCGGTTGTGGGCCTGTATTCCGCTTTCGCCGGGGGGGGCCTGCGGTAGCCTCGGGGCATGTCTTCGCCCCTGCCTATCCGGTGGTTGTTTCGCTCGGCTTGCCGGCGGATGATCCGGATCTCCTCAAGGGGGTGGCCGGTTCGCCCTTTGCGATTCGGGACTATTTCGAGGTGTGTCCGGACTATGCCGAGGATCCGGCCCGCCGGCTCGAGGAGTTTGGAGCGCTGGTGGATCGCATCCACGCCCAAGGCTTGAGCATCATCCTGGATTGCGTGCCCAACCACGTGGCGCGGAGTTACCGCTCGGTGGCGCGGCCTGAGCTGAGCTTTGGCCTGCAGGACGATCGGAGATGCGACATTCTGAAGGACATCTACGACGGGCCGAAATGGGCCAACGATCCGGACGATGTGCTCGGAGCGGTGGCGCCGCTGCATCAGTCGTTGCGCTACGGGGAGAACCACGATGAGGTCCGGTTGGCCAACCCGACACAATGGGGGCGGCGGTGGGTCGTCCCGTGACGGCGATTCTGTTCGGGCTCGGGCGTGGGCCGCTGCTGCGTTACAACGGGCAGGAGGTCGGGGAACCGGCTCTGGGGGCGGAGGGATCAGGCGGGGACGATGCGCGCACGAGCGTCTTCGACTACTGGTCGATGCCGGAACTGGCCGGGTGGGTGAATGGACATCGCTATGACGGGGGGCAGTTGACGTCGGAGCAGCGGGAGTTGCGAGCGCGGGTTGGACCTGCCTGATCTGCCGCCGCTGACGGTCCTCTACCCGAGATTCCAGTGTTAGCAATTACTGATGAATATGTCGTAACACATCTCTGGGTCTTCTGGAACTCGGGTGGGTGAAGTGTGAGGCCTGACATGCATTTCGAGGCCGCCAGATCGAGTGATACTCCCATTTCAGCGAGGGAGAAACCTGCTTCAACCGCCGCATGGTCAAACGGCGGCTTCTCTTTCTCCAGCTCTCCCAACAGGAGGTGTCCCCCGACGATTCGCGAGATGCAGGGATAGACGGCACCCCGCCCGTGGATCTTGGTCCGAGCCCTGCGCATGGTTGGTCTCCTTTCGTCTCCTTGCCGACCCCACTTCACCCGCATCCACCCACGCACGTCACCCCATGGATTACTGCGAGCCTGTCACTTTGCCCAGGACAGGCAATTCATGCTCCGCCCTGAATGCATGTGGCGTCAGCCGGGGGTGGGGCCTCATGAATTCAGGGCGAACATGAAGGGGGACGGTCGCCTGGGCCATACTCCATCCGGGTTTGCGCGGGGCTTGATGGCAGGACCTCGTGCCTCCCACTATAACACGGCATATGCATAACCTGTGGAGCTTGCCGCACCCTCCTCCCGGCTCGGACCCGGCCCCGCGTCGAGCACACCAGCCAGAGTCCGCCCTGCATCTGGCTCGCCGTTCACGGTCGTCTGACTGACGCCGATGAGGGGTGATGGCGAACGAGGGGCTACGGCGGCCCGGTCAACGCTCGAGCGTTGGCCAGGATGGTGTTCAGTTTGCCCCAGGGTTCAGGAGTGACAGGTTCAGAGTCATTTTTCCCCGGGGCGGTCGGGATTATTCGGGCTGGGAAGCGGCGGGGGGGGGGGCTATAACGCGGGCGTTGCGGCATGAAGAAGCCTCTGGTGATTCTGGTGTGGATGGGCGTGGCCCTGTTGGGGGCTTTCGCCTACGTCGTGCTGGCGGTGAAGCGGGCCGAGCCGGTGAATTCCGCCTATTTGCTGGTGGCGGCGCTCTGCTCTTACGCGATCGGCTACCGCTTTTACTCGAAGTGGATCGCGGCGCGGGTGCTGGCCCTCGACGACCGCCGGGCTACGCCTTGCGAGGTGCATGAGGACGGGCGGGACTACGTGAAGACGAACAAGTGGATCGTTTTCGGGCATCACTTCGCGGCGATCAGCGGGCCGGGTCCGCTGGTGGGGCCGGTGTTGGCGGCGCAGTTCGGTTACTTGCCGTGCACGCTATGGATCTTGATTGGGGTGGTGCTGGGCGGGGCGGTGCAGGACTTCGTCATTTTGTTCGCTTCGATTCGGCGGGATGGGAAGTCGCTGGCGCAGATGGTGCGGGAGGAGTTGAACACCCTGGCGGGGGTGATCGGGGTGGTGACGATATTGTCGATCATGGTGATTCTGTTGGCGGTGCTGGCCTTGGTGGTGGTGAACGCGCTGGCGGAGTCGCCCTGGGGGGTGTTCACGGTGGGGTGCACGATCCCGATCGCGGTGTTCATGGGGGGGTATCTGCGTTGGGTTCGGGCGGGGAAGGTGCTGGAGGCCTCGGTCTTGGGGGTGGGCTTGCTGTTATTGGCCGTGGTGGGAGGGCAATGGGTTTCCGAGAGCCCGACGCTCAAGGAGGTCTTTCACTTGCAGGCGCCGGCGTTGGCCTGGTCGATCATTGTGTATGCCTTTGCGGCCAGCGTGTTGCCGGTGTGGCTGTTGCTGGCGCCGCGGGACTATCTGAGCACGTTCATGAAGTTGGGGACGATCTTTCTGCTGGCGTTAGGGGTGTTGCTGGTGTTGCCGCAGTTGCAGATGCCGGCCTTGACGCGGTTTGTGGACGGTTCGGGGCCGGTGGTGCCGGGGAAGGTGTTCCCGTTTTGCTTCATCACGATCGCGTGCGGGGCGATCAGCGGTTTTCACACGTTGATCAGCAGCGGGATCACGCCGAAGATCATCACGCGGGAAGGGTACGCGCGGCCGGTGGGGTTTGGGGCGATGTTGTTGGAGTCGTTGGTGGCGATGATGGCGTTGGTGGCGGCGTGCACGTTGGAGCCGGGCGTGTACCTGGCGATGAACATCAAGGTGGCGGGCCCGGACGCGGCGGCGGTGGCCAGCGCCACGGTGGCGAAGGTGAACGGGTTTGGCCCGGAGTTCGCGTTGACGGCGGAGCGGATGACGGAGTTGGCGCGGGAGGTGAAGGAGGAGTCGCTGTATGGGCGCACGGGTGGGGCGGCGACGTTGGCGGTGGGGATGGCGAACCTGTTTGCGCGGGTGGTGGGGGACCGGTGGCTGGGGATTTGGTATCACTTTGCGTTGATGTTCGAGGCGTTGTTCATCCTCACGACGCTGGATGCGGGCACGCGGGTGGGACGTTACCTTCTGCAGGATGCGCTGGGGGCGGTGTGGAAGCCGCTGGGGGAGGTGAAGAGCATTCCGGCGAACCTGCTGGCCAGCGGGCTGATGGTGGGGGCGTGGGGGTATTTCCTGCTGGCCGCGGTTTACGATCCGAATGGCGGGATTAAGGCGCTCTGGCCGATCTTCGGCATTGCCAACCAGCTTCTGGCGGCGACGGCGTTGTGCCTGGCCACGACCATCATTTTGAAGAAGACGCTCGAGATCCAGCGTTCGGGGAGCAACGGTCGCGAGGTTGGAGCGCCGGTCAGAACGGGGTCGGGGCAAGGGGGAGCCGCGTCCTGCTATCGATCGCCCTGGTTTGCGTGGGTGACGTTGGCGCCGCTGTTGTGGTTGTTAGCGGTGACGGGGACGGCGGCGGTGCAGAAGATTGCGCATCCGAACCCGGCGATTGGGTTTATGGCGGGGGCGCGGGAGGCGGAGGCGAAGCGGGAGGTGTTGCGGGCCTCGCTGGCCACGGCGGCTCCGGCCGAGGCGGAGGCCGTGTCCAAGGCGGTCGCGTCGCTCGCCCGCCAGGTTTTCAATCTGCGGCTGGACACGGCGGTGACGGCCTTTTTCCTGGTGTTGGTGGTGGCGATCGTGTTGATCAGCGCGCGCGAGTGGCTGTTGCTGTTGGGGGGGAAGAAGCTGGCGGAGTTGCGGGAGACGCCCCCGGTCTGGTTGCCGGAGTGCGCGGTGGCTGAGGGGCGTTCGCTCAAGCGTTGGGGGCTTTTGGCGCTGGGCTTGGCGTTGTTGAAGGAGGTCTCGGGCGAGGCCCAGTTCGAGCGGGCCCGGCAGCAGGCGCAGTCCTGCGATGGTCACGCCCCGCCGCCGGCGGCGGCGGGCGACCGGGAGGTCTATGCGCGGACCCTGGAGCATCGGTATCGCGGGATCACCCGGTGTTGTTGAGCGGGTGCGGGGGACGGAGAGTCCAGGGCCGATTGGGGCTGGGGCTTTGGGTTTGCTCGGAATGGGCGTGGCATGCCAGGTTGAAGGCATGACATTGCCTTCGGTCGTGGTCGTGGGGAGTTCGAACACGGACTTGGTCATCACATCGGAGCGCTTGCCGCGGCCGGGGGAGACGGTGCTGGGGGGGGCGTTTCAGGTGGTGGCGGGTGGGAAGGGGGCGAACCAGGCGGTGGCGGCGGCGCGGGCGGGGGCGCGGGTGACGTTCGTGGCCAACATTGGGAGGGACGATTTTGGGGATGCGGCGCTGCGGCGATTCAAGGGCGAGGGGATCAACACGCGGTGGGTATCGCGCAGCCGGACGGCTCCGAGCGGGGTGGCGTTAATCCTGGTGGGAGCCCGGGGGGAGAATGCGATTAGCGTGGCGCGCAGTTCGAACAGCGAGCTTTCGGCGCAGGACGTGGAGGCGGCGGGGGCGGCGATTCGCAGGGCGCGGGTGGTGGTGGCGCAGTTGGAGGTGCCGTTGGCGGCGGTGGCTCGGGCGGTGGAGTTGGCGGCGGGGGCGGGCGTGCCGGTGTTGCTCAATCCGGCGCCGGCGCGGCGGTTGCCGAAGGGGTTGCTCCGGCGGGTGACGTGGCTGACGCCGAACGTGAGCGAGTTGGGAGGGTTGACTGGGCGGGAGGTGGGGAGTGACGCGGCCTTGGTGGGGGCGGCGCGCTCGCTGCAGGCGGTTGGCGTGAGTCACGTGCTGGTGACGTGCGGGGCGCGGGGGGTGTGCTGGTGCGACCCCGCGGGGGTGCGGTGGATTCCGGCGCCGCGGGTTAAGGCGGTGGACACGGTGGGCGCGGGCGATTGTTTTTCGGGCGCGCTGGCGGCGGCGCTGGCGCGGGGGGAGGAGGTGGAGGCAGCGATCCGGTTTGCGGTGAGGGCGGCTTCGATTTCGGTCACGCGGGCGGGGGCCCAGCCGTCCATGCCGCGGCGTGCGGAGATATTGATGAGTTCATGAGCAGGCAGACCCGGGAAGGCACCCATCCCCATGAGCCGTCCCCTCACCCCGTCCCTCTCCCCAACCCTGGAAAGCGGAGCGATGGAAAGGGGCTGGGGAGCGGGAGAAAGGGAGAGGGGAAACGTCAGCGGTTCAGAGGTTCAATGCGAACTGCCGATCGGGGAATTCTCTCCCCGACCGCTGCCAGCGAAGCGTTGTCTCAGCTTGGGGAGAGCGTCAGGCTGGGGAACCTCCGGGCTATCGGGGTCCGAGGGCATAGAGGAATTGATCGGAGCGGACGAGCAAGCGGGAGCCGTCCACGGCGGGGCTGGCGTCGAAGCTGCTGCGGTCGCCGAGTTCGTTGCGGGCGAGCAGTTCGAAGCGGGGTTGGGCGGCGAGGACGAACCCGACGCCGTTGCGGGTGAAGGCGTAGATGCGTCCGTCGGCGAGGATGGGGGAGCCATAGAACTGGCCGGCGCGGGGGAGGCGTTCTTCGTAGATGAGGGTGCCGCGGGCGGCCTCGACGCAGTAGGCGATGCCGAGGTTTTCGTGGAGCCAGTAGAGGTGTCCTTGGTGGAGAAGGGGCGAGGAGACGTTGGAGCCCTTGCTCAGGGTCCAGCGCCGGTGCGACGCGGTGACGTCGCCTTGTCCGCCGGTGCGGACGGCGAGGGCGCCGCCGGTGCGGCCGCCGATGCAGTAGATGGTTTGGCCGTCGGAGACGAGGCTGGGGACCATGTACCAGCCGATGCCGGTGGCGCAGGACCAGAGGGAGGCGCCGGTGTCCGGGTTGAGACCGAGGACCTTCCCGAAGATGGCCACGGCGAGTTCGGGGGGTGCGCCGGGCTTGGCGACGAGGATGGGGGTGTTCCAGGATTCCTTCATGCCGCCGGCGCGCCAGACTTCGCGGCCGGTGGCGGCGTCGAGGGCGACGAGGGATTCGCTTTCCACGGCGGCGTTGATGATGAGCAGGTTCTTGTAGAGGATGGGCGACGAGGCGGAGCCCCATCCGTGCGTGGCCGATCCGACGTTGGCCCGCCAGAGCTCCTTGCCCGCATGATCGAAGGCCAGCACGCCGGATTTGCCGCAGAAGACGTAGAGGCGGTCGGCGTCGGCCAGGGGGGTGCTGGAGGCGTAGCCGTGATCTCGGACTTTGGTCTCCTCGGGTTGGACGGCCTGGATGTCCCGCTGCCAAAGGACCTTGCCGTCGGCCCGGTTGAGGCACAGCACGTGTCGGGTCAATCGGTCCAGGTCGCCGCCCGGTTCGCCCGGCACCGCATAGCCTGAGTAGCAGGTGAGGAAGATGCGGTCGCCGCGGACGATGGGGCTGGAGCCGCCGGGGCCGGGCAGGGGGGTTTTCCAGGCGATGCCTTCGGTGGCGCTCCAGGTGAGGGGGAGGCCGCGACTCGGGCTAAGTCCTTGCCCGTGGGCGCCGCGGAACTGGGCCCAGTCGGGGCCGGCGGGGTGGACAGCGGGGCTGGAGGCGAGGGCGGCGAGGGTGGCCAGGAGAGCGAGGGGGCGGGGGCGGGAGGTCAGAGCGTGCATGCGCGGGCAAGCTACACTCAAGGCCGGGAACGCGCGAGTCCGTTCAACCAAACCGCGGTGCCCGTGAGCCGGTCGCCGGTCACCGTCGGCGGAGTGAGGGTTCGGGTGAGCCGCGAGGTCGCAGGCCCTGGGCGGATCGCGGGGACGCTCGCCCACCTCACGGTCCGGGTTCATGGCGCAAAGCATGTCATCCGGGTTTCGCGAAGTCTCCCCATGAACTGTCCCCTCACCCCGTCCCTCTCCCCAACCGAGGCCAGCGAGGCGTCTCAGGTTGGGGAGAGGGAGAAAGGGAGAGGGGAAACGTCAACGGTTCATGGGTTCAATGCGCGATGCTGATCGGGGAAGTCTCCCTTCAGAATGAGGGCTGCTGCTTTGACCTTGCGGGGGCTTTGGGGTTTGGGGGAGGCTGCCGGGATCATGCGTGTCACCACCGCTCAACTGTTGCAGGACGCGCAGGGGCGTTCGGCGGTGGGGGCGTTCAACGTCTCGAATCTCGAGCAAATCCACGGGTTGTTCCGGGGGGCGGCGGCGGCCCAGGCGCCGGTCATTGTCCAGTTCACCCGGGTGATCCGCGACTATGCGGGTCCGCGGATGCTGGCCGGGTTGCTGCGGGCGGCGGAGGAGAGGTATCCGGAGGTGACGTTTGCCGTGCATTTGGACCATGGGGACGAGCCAAGCTGTGCGGACGCGATCGGGTCGGGGGATTACAGTTCGGTGATGATCGACGCGTCGCATTTGCCGTTCGAGGAGAACGTGGCGGCGACGCGGCGGGTGGTGGAAGCGGCGCATGCGCGGGGTTTGACGGTGGAGGCGGAGTTGGGGCGGTTGCAGGGGATCGAGGATGACGCCACGGAGGAGGCCCGGGAGGCGGTATTGACGGATCCTGCGGAGGCGGCGGAGTTCGTGCGGCGGACGGGGTGCGACAGTTTGGCGGTGGCGATTGGGACGAGTCATGGGGCCTACAAGTTTGCCGGCCGCCAGCGCATCCATCTGGATCGGTTGGCGGCGATTCGAGACCGGTTGCCGGGGTTTCCGCTGGTGCTTCATGGAGGATCGGCGGTGCCGCGGGCGGAGGTGCAGCGGATCAACGCAGCGGGGGGCCAGTTGGCCTTCGAGGCCGGGGGGGTCAGCGAGGCCGAGGTGCGCGCGGCGGTGGCGTGCGGAGTGGTCAAGGTGAACATGGGGACGGATGGCCGTTTGATCTGGACGCGGGTGCACCGCGAGTATTTCCGGGATCGGCCGGGAGAATTCGACTTCATGCCGGCGGGGCGTGTTTACATGGCGGCGTTCGCGGAGTTCGTGGCGGCGAAGTGCCGTCTGTTGAGGATTGTGAACCCCTGAACCGTTGACGTCTCCCCTCTCTCCCTTTCTCCCTCTCCCCAGCCCCCTCCATCGCTTCGCTTTCAAGGGTTGGGGAGAGGGACGGGCCTTCGCCGCGCCGAAGCGGCTTCGGCCGCGCAGGCGGGGTGAGGGGACGGTTCATGGGGAAGGGGAGAGGGGAACTCCTTCTTTCAGAATGGGAATTGCTAGAATCCTTGCCGCCCAGAACTTGATCAAATCAAGTCAAGTTCTCGTCCCGTCCCTCCTGCCGGCAAGGATTCTACAGAGCGAGGCGTGGAGATTAGGGTCCAGACGGCGAAGGCGCGTTGCACGAACATGGGGGCCGGAGCGGGTCTGAGGTCACGCCTCGCTAGAATCCTTGATTTCCCAAACCTGTTGCGAATGAGTCAAGTTTCGTGCGGTGGTTTTACGATCAAGGATTCTACGGAGCGAGGCGCGGGAGCTGGGGTCAAACAGGGGACGGAGATACGCGCAGGGGCATGGGTTCCTGGTCTGAGGCGCGCCTCGCTAGACTTTTGGTTTTGCATCCGGGCGTTTCCTTCGCATGCTGGCGGTCGCTCCATGCAATCGACTTGCGCTTCTCCGCTGCTGGTGCGTCCGGCGGCTTCCATGGGTGAGTACACCCGGGTCACTCCGGCTTCGGCGGGCTGGCGGGACCTTCATTTTGCGGCGCGCCGACTGGAAAGCGGCCAGCGTTGGGAGTTTGACACGGGGGAGAGCGAGTACGGGCTGGTCATGCTTGGGGGCGTGGCGTCGGTGGAATCGTCGCGGGGGGCTTGGCCGCGTTTGGGGCGTCGGCCCCACGTTTTTGGCGGGTTGCCGCATGCCCTTTACCTGCCGCCGGGGACCTTGGGGACGGTGGAGGCCGTGGCTGGGGGGCTTGAGGTGGCCTACGGGTGGTGCGCGGCGGAAGGCGGGTTGCCGCCCGCGGCGGTGGTTCCGGAGTCGGTGGCCATCGAGATCCGCGGGGGCGGCAATGCGACGCGTCAGATCAACTCGATCTTCCCGCCCGGGTTCGCGTGCCGGCGCCTGGTGGCGGTCGAGGTTTATACGCCGGCCGGGAATTGGAGTTCGTATCCGCCGCACAAGCACGACGAGCATCGAGTGGATGGGGAGGGGCGGTTGGTGGAGGCGGATTTGGAGGAGACGTACTTTTACAAGTTCGATCGTCCGGCGGGATATGCCTTGCAGCGGGTTTACACGGGGGATGGTCGTCTCGACGAGGTGATGGTGGCGCGGGAGGATGACGTGGTGTTGGTGCCGGAGGGGTATCATCCGGTGGCGGCGGCGCATGGGTACACTGCCTACTATCTGAATTTCCTGGCGGGGAGTGCGCAGTCGCTGGCCAACACGGACGATCCCGCGCACGCGTGGATCAAGGGGACGTGGCGGGAGCAGGATCCGCGGGTGCCGGTGGTTCGGTGAGGGGGGGAGGCCATGCGGCCCAGCGTCTGTTGCCGGGCACTTTTGGGGGGCATGGCATCTGACGCAGATGCGAGGTTGGACGCCCTGGGCGGCTCGCGGGGACGCTCGCCCCACCCCACGGCCCAAGTGCCAGGGCGCCATGCGCGTCATCCGGTTGCGGGGAGGCGTCATGGCAAGAGAGGCGAGAGTTGGCCCGGGGGTGCGCTTTGAGCTTTGCTTTTTGCGTTCCCGCCCGTATCTGCTGTGTGCGCAGCCCTTATGAATGACTCTGCAAGCACCGCGCCGCCGGCCTTCGATCTCATCACGATGGGACGGTCATCGATTGACCTCTACGCCAACGAGGTGGGAGCGCCGTTTGTGGACATCAAGTCGTTTGCGGCCTACGTGGGGGGATCGCCGACGAACATTGCGGTGGGGGCGCACCGGTTGGGGTTGCGGGCGGCGGTGTTGACGGCGGTGGGGGAGGATCCGGTGGGGGATTTTGTGTTGGGATTCCTGAACCAGGAGGGGGTGGCGACGCGCTTCATCCCGCGGAAGCCGGGGACGCGGACGAGCGCGGTGGTGCTGGGGATCGAGCCGCCGGACAAGTTTCCGCTCGTTTACTATCGGGACAACTGTGCGGACAACGCGTTGACGGTGGACGATGTTCTGGCGACGCCGGTGCAGGAGTGTCGGGTCTTCGAGTTTTCCGGGACCGGGTTAAGCCGGGAGCCGAGTCGGAGCGCCACGTTGTTCGCGGCCGAACGGGCCCGGGCGGCTGGGGCCACGGTGGTGCTTGACCTCGATTTCCGTCCGAACCAATGGCACGACCCGCGCGCCTTCGGCGTCACGGTGCGGGCCGGCCTCCGTCTGGTGGACATCGTGCTGGGGACCGAGGACGAATGCCGGGCGGTGACGCTGACCGATGCGGGCCAGGTGGACGTGCAACATTCGCAGATTTCCGGGGCGCGGGTGACGGGGGACCTCGAGGGGACGGTGCGGGACATGCTCGCCCTGGGTCCCACGTTGGTGGTGGTGAAGCGGGGGGAGAAGGGGGCGACCTTGTTTCCGCGGGAGCAGCCGGTGCGGGATGTGCCGGGGTTTCCGGTGGAGGTTTACAATGTGTTGGGGGCTGGGGATGCGTTTGCGGCCGGATTCATTTACGGGTTGGTGAAGGGATGGGATGGGTATCGCGCGGCGCGGATGGGGAATGCGGCGGGGGCCATTGTGGTGACCCGGCATGGGTGTGCGAACTTCATGCCTTACGAGGCGGAGGCCCTCCAGTTCGTGGCCGAGCGGGGAGGCTTTTGAGGTGCACGAGCGCCCCTCGCCGCGTGTTTCCTCGTCTGCCGCGGGCGCGGAGGAGAGAGCGGGAGGGGTGAGGCCTTGGCGGTCTGCCTGCGGATGAACTCGACACGTGGAACGGGTCTAAGCGCAACGGAAGCTTGAATGGAAGGATGTTCGCCATGAAAACGCAACGCATGACGATGGCTCAGGCCATCATCCAATATCTTCAACGGCAACACGTCGAGCGGGACGGCCGGCAGCAGCCCTTCTTCGCGGGTTGTCTTGGCATCTTTGGCCACGGGTGCATCGCGGGCATCGGTCAGGCCCTGCGGCAGGATCCGGGGTTCAGGTATATCCACACGAAGAACGAGCAGGCCTCGGTGCACATCGCCACCGCGTATGCGAAGATGAGCAACCGGTTGCGGACGTGGGCGTGTGTGAGTTCGATCGGGCCGGGGGCGACCAACATGGTGACGGGCGCGGCCACGGCCACGATCAACCGGATTCCCGTGCTGCTGCTCCCCGGCGATATCTTCGCCCGGCGCAACGTGGGGCCCGTGCTCCAGCAGTTGGAGCACCCGGGTTCCCAGGACGTCTCGGTGAACGATTGCTTCCGGCCGGTCTCGAAGTATTGGGATCGGATCAATCGGCCGGACCAGTTGATGAACGCGCTGCCCGAGGCGATGCGGGTGCTGACGTCGGCGGCGGAGACGGGTGCGGTCACGCTGGCCTTGCCGCAGGATGTGCAGACGGAGGCGTTCGATTATCCGGCGGAGTTGTTCGAGGACCGGGTGTGGTACGTCCCGCGGCCGGCGCCGGAGGCCGAGTTGTTGCGGCGGGCGGTGGTGTGGATTCGGGCGAGCAAGCGGCCGCTGATCGTGGCGGGGGGAGGTGTCATTTACAGCGAGGCGACGGACGCGCTGGCGGCGTTCGCGTCGGCGACGGGGATTCCGGTGGGCGAGACCCAGGCGGGCAAGGGCTCGTTGCCGTTCGATCACGCGCAGAACCTCGGGGCCATCGGCGTGACGGGCACGTTTGCCGCCAATCGCGTGGCGCGGGAGGCGGACCTGGTGATTGGGATAGGGACGCGCTACAGCGATTTCACGACGGCCTCGAAGACGGCCTTTCAGCATGGAAAGGTTCGCTTCATCAACCTGAACGTGGCCGAGTTCGACGCGTTCAAGCACCACGGGTTGCCGTTGGTGGCGGACGCGCGGGCCGGGTTGGAGGCGTTGGGGGCGGCGCTGGCGGGCTGGCAAGTGGGCGGCACGTATCGCCGGAAGACGGAGAAGCTGCATCGGGAATGGGACCGGGAAGTGACCCGGCTTTACACGACGCCGACGGGATTGCCGGTGAGCCAGGCGGAGGTGGTGGGGGCGGTGAACGAGATCTCGCGGCCGCAGGACGTCGTGTTCTGCGCCGCGGGGAGCCTGCCCGGAGATCTGCACCGTCTTTGGCGGACCCGGGATCCGAAGGGCTACCATCTTGAGTATGGCTACTCCTGCATGGGTTACGAGATTGCCGGCGGGTTGGGGGCCAAGCTGGCGGCACCCGAGCGCGAGATCTACGTGATGGTGGGGGACGGGTCGTGGCTGATGATGTCGAGCGAGATTGTCACCGCCGTGCAAGAGGGGGTGAAGCTCACGATCGTGATGCTCGATAACCACGGGTTCCAGAGCATCGGCGGGTTGTCGCGGGCGATTGGCAACGGGGCGTTTGGGACGGAATACCGGATGCGGAATCCGAAGACGGGCGCATTGGATGGCGAGCCCGTGCCGCTCGATTTCGCGGCCAACGCCCGCAGTCTGGGCGCGCACGTCCTTCCGGCGCGGGACATGGTCGAATTGAAGGCGGCACTGGCGGAGGCTCGCACGCAGGCGAAGACCACGGTGATCGTGATCGAGACGGACGCGGACAAGCGTGCGCCGGGCTATGAATCGTGGTGGGACGTGCCGATTGCGGAGGTGTCGGAGATGGATGCGGTCCGCGCGGCCCGTCAGGCGTATGAGGTGGCACTTGCGAAGGAGCGGCATTTCGTGTAGACGAACGTGGCGCTGGATCGGTAATCGAGGCCGTTGACATGACCCGACATTGCTGGAAGTGCGGCTGGGAGTGGACCTTGACCGGGCAACCGGGACGCAGCGAGTGTTGTCATCGCTGCAACGCGGATCTGCGGGTTTGCCTCAACTGCCAGCACTACGACCCCAAGGTGGCTTATCAATGCCGGGACCGCCGGGCCGAGCCGGTCGATCAGAAACACGTGGCGAACTACTGCGAGTACTTCGATTTCATCCGCCGCGTTTACCGCCCGCCTCAGACCGAGCAGGCGCGCGAGGATGCCGCCCGGGACAAACTCCGCAAGCTCCTGGGCGGCTGATGCAGACTTCCGTTCGACGGCGGCTCTGGCTGTTCGGCCTGGCGATGGTCTTGGGCTGGGGAGTTCGGGCCCAGGGGTATGTGGTGGAGCCGGATGACTATGCCGATGGCACGGTGCTTGATAGAGTTCTCCCCGTGGTGCACCTGACCAGCGCCGGGGCAGATAACCTCCCGATCCCGCCGGTGCCGTTCGAGGTGACCGCGACGGCTGATCTGCTCGATCTTGCTCCCACTCGGACCAACGTGTTCGGGCAGGCCAACGTGCCCTTTTGGAACAGCGATTGCCGGCTGCGCATGGAATTCAACCCGCCTGTGGCCTGGGTGGCCATTGATTTTGCCGGGGGCGATTTCTTTGCTGGCGAGACGGGCCAACTCGATGGTTACAACGCGGCCGGCCAGCGGGTGGCCTCCTACGTTACGGCCCCGCAGGCGGCTGGTCATCCGGAGACCATGACCATCGTGCGCGAGGCGGCGGACATCGCTTGGGCGGTGGCCTTCGTGCCGCCGGACCTGGGAGTGTTCGGCCGTCTGGACCACCTCCGGTTCGGGGGGGAGCGTCCCGCGTTGCAGATCGGGGTGACCAACGGGATCGCGGTCTTGAGTTTCAGCGGGGTGACGAATCTGACTTACCGGGTGTGGGCTTCCGAGGATCTTCGTGCCTGGGCGCCGGTCGGGGTTCCGACGCAGGTCGAGCCTGGGCGGTTCATGTATGCCGACCTGGGGGTGTTCCTGCGGGCGCGCAGGTATTACCGAGTCGGCACGCCCTGACGCCGGAGAACAGGGTGCTGATCCTGAGGAGGACTGCGTCCCGAGCGGGGGCTGAAAAGGCGTGCTTCGCCGGACCGACCCCGCTATACGACGTGCATGCGCCGTTTGCTTGCGGTCGTTCTGGGTCAGGGGATTCTGCTGGCCGCGCACGCCGCCTCGTCCGGGTCCCTGCGCGAGGCGGCGGCGCCTTGGTTTACCCTGGGCGTGGGCGTTAGCGATCGGATCCCGGAGCGCGCGATGGATTGGGGGTTATTGACGAATCAGTTTGCCGGGGTGACCCCGGAGAACTGCCTCAAGCCCTACGCGGTGCAGCCGGTGGAAGGGCGCTTCGAGTTTGGGCGGGGGGATGCGTTCGTGGAGTTCGCCGGGCGCCACGGGTTGTCGGTGGTGGGCCATTGTCTGGTGTGGGCGAAAGACGACCGCACGCCGCCCTGGTTTTTCCGCGAGGGCACGAACCAGGCGAGCCCGGAGCGGGTCTTGGCGCGGATGAAGGCGCACATTGAGGCGGTGGCGGGGCGTTACCGGGGCCGGGTGGCGATGTGGGATGTGGTCAACGAAGCGTTGGACGATGGCACGAATTATCTGCGGGCGTCCGGGTGGTCGGCGGCTTGCGGGGAGGCGTTCATTGCGAAGGCGTTCGAGTATGCGCACGCCGCGGATCCGCAGGCGTTGCTGGTTTACAACGATTACAACAACGAACTGCCCGCCAAGCGGGCGCCTCTCCTCCGTTTGGTTCGTTCGCTGCGGGCTCAGGGAGTCCCGATTCATGCGGTGGGACTGCAGGGGCATTACGAGATCGATCGGATCCCGTTCGCGGATCTCGAGGCTACCTTGCAGGCCGTTCGGGAACTGGGCCTGAAGGTGGTGATTTCCGAGCTCGATCTCGACGTGATCCCGCGGAGTCGCTGGTGGGCGGACGGTGGTCAGCATCGGGCCGAACTGGAGAAGGTGGATCCGTACCGGGGAGGGTGTCCGCCCGAGGTCCTGGAGCGACAGGCGGAGCAGTATGCGAAGCTGTTCAGGCTGCTGCGGCAACATGCGGATGTCCTCGCGCGCGTCTCGTTTTGGAATCTGCACGACGGGCAGAGTTGGCTCAATGATTTCCCGTGGAAGCGCGTGAATCACCCCCTGTTGTTCGACCGGGCCGGGCGGCCGAAACCAGGGTTCGAGGCCGTCTGCGAGGTGCTGATGGCCCGCTGAGGCGCGCCCCGTGCCGGGGAGGGCCCGTCGGAGGGGCGGGGCGGCATGGGGGCAGCTCTGGCTGAGTGGATCAGGAGCAATTACCCCTCACCGCTTACACTTCCCCACTCTTTAGCCTTTCAGTAGATCGACTGGATCCGCCAGCTCCGGAGGGTCGGGACGTGGAGGTCGCCGCCGGTGCTGAAGACCGCGAGGCCGAGGTGGTGGGCGGCGTAAGGGAGGGCGGTGACGGCCGCCTGGCGGTCGTTGGCGAAGACTTCCACCAGGTTCTTGTCCAGGAAGACCCGCAGGGTCAGGTCCTGGCCGGGCGGGGGATCGAACGGGGCCTCCACCTTTCCGACGCGCAGGAGCTTTCGCTCCGGATCGATGGCGACCCGGACACCCTGGGCGCCATGGGCGTCGGTGAGGACGTCCAATCCGAACTCGCGGGCGGTTCCCGGTTGGAGGGTGACCTCGAGTTCGAGGGTGTTGCCGGTGATTCCCGCCAGCGGGAGCACGGTATCCGCCCGAACGGTGAGGCGGTCAATCTGGCGGGGATCGCGGCGCAGGGATTGGAGTTCGCGCAAGGGCCGGATGCGGAGGAGGCCGTCGGCGGGAAGTTCGAGCTCGCGGGGCAGGGACTGGACGCCGCACGGAGCCACCGGCAGGTCGAGGAGCCAGGCCCACATGACGCGGCGCCCGTCCGGGGTAAGGACGGATTCCGGGGCGAAGAAGTGGTTGCCGTTCCAGCTCATCATGGCGTGGAAGCGGGGCAGGTAGCGCTCGTCTTTGAAATCGCCGAGGTAATACCGGCAGCCGAGGGGATGGCTGATGCAGAGGAGCATCCATTCCTGGCCGATCTGGAAGAGGTTGGCGCAGGAGATGTCCTCGCTGCGCGGGATCCCAAGATGGGCCGGGTAATCGGGGTGGAGGAGGGGGCCGAGGGAGAGCCAATGGCGGAGGTCGGTGGACTTCATGAGGCCGGGGTCGCCGCCGCCACTGAGGGCATAGTAGGTATCGCCGATCCGCCAGCAATCGGGGTCCCAGTTGCTGATCTTGGCGTCTTGACCGAGGGCGTCTTTGGGGATGACCGGGATGGGTGGAGACCATTTCTCGAGGCGGTCGTCGAGGGCGAAGGCCACTTGGTTTCGGCCGGAGCCTTGGCCGTGGTAGATGATGGCGGGCCGGCCTTCCTTGGTCAGAAAACCGGTGCCGCTGAACATGCCGTGGCCGGTGGATTTCGGGTGCAGCGTGGTGGGATGCCATTTCCAGCGGACGAGGTCCTTGCTCGAGACATGGGCGAAGGCGAACCCGGCCGGATGATTATAGATGTAATGCAGGTGATAGCGTCCCTTCCAAAAGAAGGCGCAGTTGGGGTCGCCGGGCATGGCGCCGCCGGGTCCGGGGTGGAGCAGATGATAGGTGAGCCAGTCGGGGGGCGGGTGGGCCGGCATCTTGGGGGTGGCGTTGCTCGCGGTCCGTTTCCGGGGTGTGGCCACCATTTCACCGTCGCCCGGCAGGATGAGGCGTCCCCGCTCGATCTTGGCGCCGCCGCCCAGGTAATTGTAGGGGAAGCGTCCCATGCGGTCGGTTTTCTGATTCCGCTCGAACGTCCACCAGGCATAAGGCTTGAAAGCCGAGGGGCGATTGGGCTGGAGGCTCTGGATCTCCTCCGGAGTGAGGGCGCGGTCGTAGATGCGGGCGTCCTCGATGGCCCCGGACAGGCGTTGGCCGCTGCCGGCGCCTTCGTGGCGGAGGCCGAAGACGACCACGGTATCCTGGGCGTTGAGGAGGCCGACGTTGTGGGCCGGGTAGGCGGCGTAAGGCTGGCCGTTGCGGTAGAGGGCGATCTGGTCCGCATGATAGACGATGGCCATTTGGACGAGCGTCCGAGGGTCGGCGGTCTCGAGGGCGTTGGCCTGTTGGTCGGCGGGGGTGCGCTTGAAGAAATCGCTTCCCGCCATCCACCGGCCGGGCGCGCGTTCGCCGAACACAATGCCGTCGAATTGATCGGTGCGCTGCACGGTGAGCGCCGTGCCGCCCTGTTGGGTGGTGTTATCGAGTGAAACCCAGGCGACGAGGGTTTTGTCCGTGCTGGCGCCACGGGCGGGCAGTCCGAGGGAGAGTGCGGCGAGTCCGATGGCAAGGGGGGTTCTCAGGGGGATCATAAGGTGGGCGAAGTAGGGGTGCTCACCGCTGAGCGGTCCAGGGGCCCACGCTCTGGTCCAACGGGGGCGTGGTCGTCCGCGTGCCCGCGTTCGCGGCGGCAACGGCAGCGGACGGTCCGAGGGGTGATCATGGCTGGGGGACGACGGTAGCGGCGGGGGGCCTGCGCGCTCAAGCATTCTCGGCAACCAAAGGGGGGGACACAGGGTGACAGTTGCGCTCCCTGAACTCATGTGGGGTCAGCCGTGGGGTGAGCCTCATGAATTCAGGGCGAACATGAAGGGGACGGGGCAGGGGGACTGGTTCATTCATGCTCCGCCCTGAATGCATGTGGGGTCAGTCGGGGGTGAGCCTCATGAATTCGGGGCGAACATGAAGGGGGCGGGGC
>CAZVRY010000062.1:0-29029 GCA_964629545.1 uncultured Verrucomicrobiota bacterium
GTGGGGGGACGATCGATTTGCGGGTGCCATGGCTCTCGAACGTGCGGTTTTCGGCGTTGGCGGGGACGACGTGGAATTTCAAGTTTTTCTTTTACACGATGGGGGAGACGCAGATGGGGGAGTTTGGGTTTGCGAGTTGGACGCTGCACATGGCGAGCATCATTATCTTTAGCACGATGTGGGGGTGGATCCTGCACGAGTGGAAGGGGAGCAGCAAAAAGGCGCACCTGCTGATTGGTGCGGGGATCGCGACGTTGATCCTCTCTACCGTGGTGGTGGGCTACGGGACGTATCTGAAGACAGCGGCCGGGAATTGAGTGGGTCGACCGGCAGATCGAGGCCAGGGGTAGGGCAACGGATGGGGTCGGCAACTCGGGGCTGGCCAGTCTGGGGGTCGCTTCCGTAGAGTCCGGCCACATTCCAGTGACTCCGATGCCTGAAAGGACTATTCATGGCTGATACTGCGGCGGTAAATCAGCCCCATCATGCTGGGGACGAGTTTGAGCGAGAGCGGGTGCCGGAGCGGGCGTTGAAGGGGCCGACGGCGTTCTGGGGCATGTATGCGGGGGAGCACACGGCGGGGACGGAGTTCATGATCGGGCCGTTGTTCGTGGCCTGGGGGGCGAGCGCGTTCGATTTGGTGGTGGGGTTGCTCCTGGGCAATTTGCTGGCGGTGCTGACGTGGCGGTTCTTGACGGCGGAGATTGCGGCGAGCCGGCGTCTGACCTTGTATTACCAACTGGAGAAGATCTGCGGGCGGAACCTGGTGACGCTTTACAATTTTTTCAACGGGGTGCTGTTTTGTTTTCTGGCGGGGGCGATGGTGACGGTGTCGGCGACGGCGGTGGGGGTGCCGTTTGGGGATCGGATCCAGATGCCGACGTTTGCGGACAAGTGGCCGACGGGGGTGTTCTGGTGTGGGACCTGCGTGGCGATTGGGGCGGCGATGACGTTTGTGGCGGTGCGGGGGTATGGTTTTGTGGCGCGGGTGGGGCATTTGGCGGCGCCGTGGATGTTCCTCGTGTTCGTGGCGTGCGGGTTGGTGATGATGGGGAGGCTGGGGACGACGGACTTGTTCGAACTGATTCAGCCGCCGGCGGGGCAAACAGGGAAGATTGGCTTTTGGGGAATCGTGTGCTTTTCGTGGTTTTGCAACGCGGCCATGCATTTGGGGATGGCGGACCTGTCGGTGTTGCGGTTTGCGCGCAAGCCGAAGTATGGGTGGGCGTCGGCGGCAGGGATGTTTTTGGGTCACTACGTGGCCTGGATCTGTGCGGCGTTGCTGTTGGTGTATTGGGTGAGGATGAAGGGGGCGGATCCGACGAAGGGGGTGGCGCCGGGGCCGATGGTCTACGATGCGGTCGGTCTAGCCGGGCTGATCTGTGTGATCATCGCGGGGTGGACGACGGCGAACCCGACGATTTACCGGGCGGGGTTGGCGTTCCAAGGGATGTTCCCGAGGATGTCACGGACGGCGGGGACGCTGGCGGCGGGAGCGGTGTGCACGGGGGCGAGCGTGTTTCCGGCGTTCGCGATGCAGTTATTGGATTTCGTGGGGATTTACGGGACGATTCTGGCGCCGGTGGGGGCGGTGATCGTGGTGGATCATTTTCTGGCGAGCCGTCTGGGGTTGGCGACGGGTTATGCGGAGAAGGCGGGGATTGGGTTTAACCCGGCGGTGTTGTTGGCGTGGGCTGGGCCGGTGGCCGTGGCGCTGTGGTGTTACCGGGTGCAGGAAGTCCCGGCGTTCTTCTTGCCCCTCCCGACGTGGTTAGCCTGTGGGGTCCTTTACGTGGTGTGTTCGAAGCTGATGAATCGGCGGTTGGCCTGACGCTGCTCTCTTATCGGACTATGAAAGCTGTTGCTCGGATTCTTGGCCCGCTGGCGTTGGCGGGGACGATTGTTCCGCCGGTGTTGTTTTTGTTCAAGGCGCTGGGGGAGGGGCCGATGAAGACGATCATGCTGGGCGCCACCGTGCTGTGGTTCGTCGTCGCCCCGTTTTGGTTAAAGGGCGGGGAGGAGTGATTTCTGATAAGCGGTGACTCAGGTTGGGGGCAGGGGGAAAGGGAGAGGGGAGCCATCCCGCGTCTGCCTGCTTTTGAACTCATCAATGATTAATAACCCACATTTTCAGGCGAAGTTGCTTCCCGGGGAGGGAAGGGGGTTCATGGGGCGGGGGGGGACCAGGGGGCCTGGGCGAGTCGGGCTTGTTTGCGTGGGAGGTCGAAGAGCCGGCGGGCGTTCTGATGGAGGATCGGGTCGATGAGGTCCATGGCCTCGTCGGGTTGGAGCCAGTCTTCGTCGACGAGTTCCGCGAGGGCGAGGGTGAGGCCGCGGCGGGCGAGGGTGGCGTGGCCGACGACCGGTTCGACGGGGATGTAATCGCCGCCGAAGGGGAGGAGTTTATTGATGGGAGCCGTGACGATGTGTTTCTTGAGGTAGTCCTTGGTGGCGGCGGGGTTGATGATCCAGGCCCAGCAGAGGTCGATGTGGGCGTTGGCCCATTGTTTGACGAGGGCGAGGAATTCTTCGTAGTAGGGGTAGCCGATGTGCATGAAGACGAATCGGGTATCGGGGGATTGGCGGCAGAGCTCGGCGGCGGAGCCGGCGTTGAGGCGGAGGCGCGCGAGGGGCATGGAGCTGTGGCCGGCGTAAAAACCGGTGTGCAGTTTGACGGGAAGCTGGCGGCGAGTGGCCTGGTCGACCGCGTACCAGAAGAGATGGTCCTCCAGTAGTTTGCGTTCCGCCGGGGAGACGGGCTCCTTGTGGAGGACTTTGTAGAAGACGGGCTGGGCCTGTTCGGCGGGGGTGCGGAGGTAGTCGAGGTCGCGGCTATAGGCGTGTTGGGATTTCACGGCCACGGCGTAATCGGCGTAGCGGTCGAACCACCAATCGATGACGCGGTGCCAGTCGGCGAGGTCGCGGACTGGGAGGCCGGTGGGCGGGGCGTATTGGGAGAGGTTGGGTCCGGCGAACATGCCGACGATGCTGAGGTCCTGCATGAGGAGGGTGGGCAGGCCGGACTGTTTGAAGGGTTCGCCGGTGAGGCAATTGACTTGGCAGGACTCGATGCGGGCGGTGTCGACCAGGATTCTGCGATAGAAGCCTGGTTGGCGGAGCCGCTGATAGCCGGCTTGGATTTGGGGGATGGTGTCGGCGGAGAGGTCTGGGACGTCGTAGAGTTGGCGCATGGCGAGCCGGACGGCCTGGGCGTAGCCGGTGTGACGGACGGCGGGCCACCAGGGGGCGAGCACCTTCCATTTGTCGACGGGGTCGGTCTTGGGCGAGAGGAACCGGTCCAGGTCGGCTTTGGTCATGCCGGCGGAACGGAAGTCGGAATCGAGGTAATGGCTGCACAGGAGGGCCCAGTCGTCGCAAGGGACGCGCGGGTGGGCGGCGCCTTGAAGACGGTCGGATTCCTCGATGAGGTGTTCGTGGGTGTCGATGAGCGGGGTTTGGTCGATGCGGCTTTGGAGGGCAGCGCGGAAGTCGCCGGCCCGGGCTGGTCGGCGGGCGGGCCGTGGAGGTGGGTCAGCGGTTTGGGCGGCGAGGGGGAGGCTGGCCACGGCGGCGCCGGCGGCGCCGAGGTTCTTGAGGGCGGAGCGGCGGGAGAGGCGCGGGCGGGGTTTCATCGTTTGGATTTGGGTTTTGGGGAGCGGAGGGATTTGACGACGGTTTGCATCCACGCGACGCTTTGGCGGGTGTTTTGGTCGGTGCCGCTGCATTCGATGGAGACGACGCCGTTCCAGTTGGTTTGGTGGAGGAATTCGAGGCAGGCGCGGATGTGATCGGCGTTGACGCCGCCGCCGACGTGGACTTCGGAGCTGCCGATGCCGGTTTCTTCGCCCCGGGCGGCGGCGGCGAGGGTGGGGCTGACGTCTTTGATGTGGCAATGAACGATGTATGGGCGGAGGGCCTTGCAGTAATCGAGGGGGTTATGGCCGGCGATGAAGCTATTGCCGGTGTCGAAGTTGCACCGGAGGTGCTCGGAGTCGAAGTGGCGGAAGAGGCGGTCCATGAAGTCGAGGTCGTTGGTGTAGGGGCCGTGGGGTTCGACGTTGACGACGACGCCGTAGTCTTCGGCCCAGGGGAGGACTTGGGCGTAGTTATCGCAGGTGACGCGGAAGACTTCTTTGCGGTTCATGCCTGGGGTTTCAAAGGCGCCGTCGACGGTATCGACCATGGGGCAATCGAGTTCGGCGGCGAAGCGGATGGCTTGCTGGACGTATTGGACGCCGAAGGAGGAGCCGTTGGGGCCCATCATGGGGTAGGCGCCGTCGATTTGGGAGACCTTGAGGCCGAGGTCATCGAGGAATTTGCGGAGGGCGCGGGGGTTGGACTGGAGGGAGACGCCGGGGTCGTAGCCGAGGGCGGTGATGAAGTTCTGGCCGTGGATGGCGGCGAACTCGATATGCTTGAGGCCAGTGGCGGCGATTTTCTGGCAGGCGGCTTCGAAGCCAACGCTGAGGGGGCGCCAATTATCGGTGTGGAGTCCGAGGTGGATCATAGGATGGAGTTAGGGTTTGGGTTGGGTGGAGGGTAATGGGTGAGGGGTACGGTTGGGTCGATCGACAGACTGTGGCTGTTTCGAAGCGCGTGTGAAACATGCGGTCTAGGGGGTGGTTTGGGCGGTTTGGGTGGGGCGGAGGTCGCGTTGGAGGTAGTCGGGCCAGAGGGGGCAGTTGAGGTCGATCCAGCATTTGACGCGGTGGAGATCCTCGGGGGTGAGGGCGACGTCGTAGTGGGAGGGTTGGAGGAAGGGGATTAGTTTGCTCTGGAGAGTGCCGAAGGTTTGGGGTGGGGCTTTGTGGTGTTCCTGGCCCCAGGCGCAATCGAAGTAGTGGACCCAGCCTTGGGTGATGAGGGTGCGGTAGGAAGCGGGGACGCGGTCGGGGCCGAGGGTGGCGGAGAGGTCGAGGCGGTGCGGGTCGTTATGGTCGTGGCAACGGACGCAGTGCTCGTTCCAGACTGGCTGGACGATTTTCTCGTAGGCGAAGGGTTGGGGACCCCAGGGTGGGGGTTGGAGGCGGTGAGGGGGGCGGCGGGCGGCGGTGGTGAGGTTCGCGGGGACGGCGGTGGACCGGTGTTCGTGGCAACCGATGCACCCTCGGGTTTCGCCGGGTTGGAGTTGGGTGACGCTGCGCATGCGTTGGATTTCGTTGAGGTCCTGGTCGAGGGCCTGGAAGTAGAGGACTTTGCCGGCGGGGGCGTAGAAGGAGGCGGAGCCGTCCTCCTCGACGGAGGCGAGGCCGAGGGCGGCCTTGGCGACGTAGGTGGGCCAGCCGGCCGGGCCGCGGACGAGGTGGGTGGGGGAGGCATAGAAGTCCTCGAACGGCGGGTGGTCCTGGCGGTATTCGCCGTTGGGGAGACGTTCGAGGTCAGCGCGGACTTCCTGGCAGACGCGGAGGAAGCGGATGGCACCGCGGGGGACGGCGGGTTCGAGGCCATGGTAGACGTCTTGGAGAATGAAGACGCCTTCGTTGGGGGTGGGGTCGAGGGCTGGAGTATGGGCGAGGATGGGTGGGGTGGGTTGAGGGAGGAGGGGGTTAGGGCAGAAGGCGCCGATGAGGGGGTCGAGGTAGAGGAGTTCGCGGTTGCCATAGCGGTCGATGACGTAGAGGCCGAAGTGGTTCTGGGGCGCGTGGCTGACGAGGAAGAGGTCGCGGGCGATGGGGACGGGGTCACGGAAACACTCGCGTTGGGCCCAGTCCATGTGGAAGCGGGGGGGGACATCGGGGGTGATATTGGTGATGGCGGCGGGGTTAAAGCGGCCTTGGCGCGGGTCGAGGAGGGCGATGGGGCCGTTGAGGTCGCCGCCGTGCGAGATGAGAGTGCAGGAGAGTTCGTGGGAATCGGGGACTTCGCGGGCATTGACGTAGCAGTGGAGGGTGTTGTTGCCGAAGAGGAGGTCGGCGTGGGTCCCATCGGGGCGGATGGTCCAGAGGGTGTGACCGAAGTCGGCGCCTTTATCGAGGTATTCGGAGCGTGTCCAGAGGAGGTGTCCGTCCCGCATGATGGTGGGGGCCCATTCGCTGAGGTTGGCGTAGGAGAGGGGGAGGATGTGGGAGGCGTCAGGGTCCATCCGGAAGAGGACGAAGGCCTGGGGGCGCCAGCACAGGAAGCGGGCCTTGCAGCGGGTGGAGATGAAGGCCAGTCCGCCGTCGGGGAGGGGGCAGGGGTAATAGTCGTGGAAGGGGCCGTGGGTGAGTTGGCGGGGGTTTTGGCCGGTGCGATGGATGGAGTAGAGGTGAAAGTAGTCGGAAGGGCTGGATCGGTAGGCGAAGTAGATGTGGGAGGCGTCGAAGCTGGGGTAGGCATCGCGGGCAACGCCGGGGCCGGCGTCGAAGAGTGGGGTGATGGTGGCGCGGGCGGGATCAAGCCGCTGATTGGTCATGGGGATGGAGAGGAGTCGGAGGCCGCCGCCTGGGCGCCAGTGGGCGTCGAGGATGTCGCTGTAGTTGTGGGAAGGTTCGTAGGGGTGGCGGGCGACGAAGGCGATCTGTTGGAGGGGGGCGAGGTCGGGGTGGCGGAGGAAGAGTTGGCGTTTGGCGAGGCGGGCCTCGAGGTAGGCGGATTCGAGGGCTTCGTCGGTGGTCGCGGGTGATGCGGCAAGGCGTTGTGCGAGTTGCTGGAGGCGGTCGAATGCGGAGCGGTCGTCGGCGACCTCGATGCCCTGCTGTTCCATGCGCAGGAGCATGGCGTGCATTTGGCGGAGGACGCGGGTGAGCGGGGGGGAGGGGTCGATGCGGGACCAGGTGGATTGTTCGCTGAGGAAGGCGTAATGCAGCAGTTGGAGATGGGTGGGTTGGGGTGGAAGGGCGATGCGCTGGCCGCAACGGAGGACGGTGGTCCAATGTTGGCCGTCGAAGGAGAGTTGGACTTCGAACTGGGCGGGGAGCCGGTCGCGGAAGCGTCCGTGGCGGTCGCGGGAGAAGACGACTTCAGAGACGAGGGCGGGGTTGGGGAGTTCGATTTGGGCGAATTCGTCGGAGGCGGTGGCGGCGATCCAGCTATGGGGGTTGCCGTAGAGGCCGTCGTTGAGGTGGGCGACTTGGTGGATGGGGTAGCCTGGGAGGCAGGAGGAGGCGGTGGCGCGGGCGCCGCGGGAGGCGAGGGCGAGGTTGAGGTCGGGGTCGGGGCCGTAGACTTCGAGTTCGTCGAGGCAGGGTTGGCCGCCTTGGGATTCGTGGATGAGGAAGCGGACGAAGCGGGTTTCGCGGGTGGCGAAGCGGAGTCGGTTAGGTTGATCGGGTTGGGGGTTGAATGGGTGGAGGCGGATGACAGGCGGGGTGGGGCGGGCTGGGTCGGCTGCGGGGAGAGCGTTTGGGGAGGCAGGGAGCGCGGGGGGTTGGGATGGCGAGGCGGGGTGGGAGGGGAGGTGGAGGAGGACGAGGAGGGCAGCGGCGTTCAGGAGCTGATTCCTGCCCTGGGCGAGGGACGGCTTCATGACGGCGAGGGTGGTGTGTGGGGGCAGTGTGGGCTTTGCGATGGGCGAAGCAAGTCCGGTTTCGGTTGACCTACCCTATCTTGCCGGCGATGCCGCCACCCTCCGGCTGTTCGGCGGCCGATCCCTTTGGTGCGCCTGGACGCGGTGGTGAGCGGGGCGGAGGGAAACAGCGTTTGGGGCCAAGACTTGAGGCCTGGCCGCCATTATCCGTGCTCCCCGCTCCCCGCTCCCCGCTCACGTTCCGCACTGCGCGGCGTGCCTCAGGGCGTGGTCCACCAGGACGAGGGCGGTCATCGCCTCCACCATCGGCACCGCCCGGGGCAACACACATGGATCGTGGCGGCCCCGGCCCTTCAGCGTCGTGTTGCGTCCTCGCACCTCGACTGTCTCCTGCTCGTGCATGACCGTGGCCACGGGCTTGAACGCGACGCGGAAGTAGACCAGTTCGCCATTCGAAATCCCGCCCTGCACGCCGCCGGAACGGTTCGTGGTCGTGCGCACCCGCTTCCCCTCCATCCGAAACGCATCGTTGTGCTCCAGGCCGGTCAGGAGCGTGCCCGCGAAGCCTGACCCGATTTCGAATCCTTTGCTGGCCGGCAGGCTGAGCATGGCCTTGCCCAGGTCCGCCTCCAGACGGTCGAACACCGGTTCGCCCCAACCCGGCGGCACCCCCCGCGCCAACCCCGTCACTACCCCCCCCACACTGTTGCCTTCCCGCCGCATCCGCTCGATCAGCCGAATCATGCGCGCCGCCGCCTTTGCCTCCGGACAACGCACGATGTTGCTCTCGACGGCGCTCGCCGACACCTGCTCGAGATCCACCTTCGCCCGCACCCGCTGGACTTCCGAGACATAGGCCAGCACCTCCACCCCGAATCGCGCTCGCAGAATCTTCTTGGCGATCGCGCCGGCCGCCACCCGTCCGATGGTCTCGCGCGCGCTGGACCGCCCCCCACCCTGCCAATTGCGAATCCCGTATTTGGCCAGGTAGGTGTAATCCGCATGGGACGGACGAAACTTCTCCGCCATCTCGGAGTAGGCTTCCGGGCGGGCATCCTCGTTGCGCACCCACATCGAGATCGGCGTGCCCAAGGTTCGTCCTTCGAACGTCCCCGAGAGAATCTGCACGGTGTCGCTCTCCTTGCGGGGCGTGACAATAGACGACTGCCCCGGGCGCCGGCGATCCAACTCGGGCTGGATGTCCGCCTCCGTCAACGGCAGGCGCGGCGGGCAACCGTCGACAACGACGCCAACGCCGCCGCCGTGGGATTCGCCCCACGTGGTGATGCGGAAAAGGTGCCCGAACGTGTTCGCCATGGGGCGAGAGTGCGAAAAAACCCGGGACGGAGCAAGCGGGGAGCAGGGCAAGCGCGGAGCCCGGAGCACGGAGCCCGGAGTTCGGGTTGCCGGACTTTGATGTGAATGTCGTCGTGACGTTGGTCGGGCCAGCGAGCCTGGCAACCTGGACAGTCCGGAGCGCGGCTCTGCGAGCCGCAGCGGGTCAGCCCGGGGATAGCAGATCGAGGTCACTCCGATGCTCCAAGCCGCGCGGCAAACGATCGGCAGCCGTGGCTGGCAAAGCGGTTCCGATCCCCGCGAGCCGGGGCGTTGCGAATGGTCGAATCGAGGAGAACGGATGCACCGACTGTGCTTTCCTCTGCGGCCTCTGCGGCCTCTGCGGCCTCTGCGCGAGACGGACAAATGCAGTCCCCAGGCCAGTTGCGGCGGAGCACGGAGCGGGGAGCGCGGAGCAGGGAGCAGGGGGCGGGAGAATGGAGAAGGGAGAGAGTGGGGTTTGCTGGGGCTCAGTCGAACCAGATTGACGGGGGAATGAACCACAGAGACGCGGAGACACGGAGAGGCAGGGGGACAGGAACTCGACGAAGTTCACGACCAAGTTCACGAACAAGCTTGGGTGTTGGTCATTGGTCATTGGGATCTGGTCCTTGGCCGGCGGCTCTCGGTTCCTGGCCCGTGGCCGCTCCGCGCCTCCGCGCCATCCTCGACGCCCGACCGGCCGCCTACGAACAGGATCCCGAGGCCGGCGCTTCCTGAGGCGAAGTCGAGGCAAGGTCGGGCGGTGGCCTCCGGGAATAAGCGATAGGCGCAGAGATACAGCGAGGGAGGGGGACGGCGTCCCCTAGAGCAGAGCCACCGGGTAACGCCGGATCCACGGATCCGACATGGCCACGGTGATGCTCGCGGAGAGGGCTTGGCAGACCAACATGCGATCGAAAGGGTCGCGGTGGTGGTGGGGAAGTCGCGGCAGGCAGGCAACCGCAGACTCGTCCAAGCTCAGGGGCGCGACGAGGTGCCTCTCGCGCTGGGCCGGAATGAACTCCGCGGGCGGTTGCGGCAGAGGAAGCTTGCCAAGGGCATGCTTCAAGCAGATCTCCCAGAACGACACCACGCTTAGGAACACCTCGTTGGATCGATCCTGAATCGCCGCCGCCACCTTGGCGTCGAGCCTCGAGTCTCCGGACACCATCCAGAGAAACTCGCACGTGTCCAGCGGGATCCTCACGTGCCTTCGAAAGACCGCAAGATCTCCTCAGGAAGCGGAGCGTTGAAATCGTCCGGCACGACGAATTGGCCGCGCGCCAAGCCGATCGGCCGATCCTGTGGCGAAGCAGGCGAGGAGAGGATCGTCAACAGGCCTCGCGCCTTGTCCGGCAAGGCCTCGCCGCCTTGAGCCACCAAGCGGCCCTGCACGATTTCGACTTCCACGGTCAAGTAACTCACGGTGCCAACCTACAGGCCCCCGCCGCCGCCAGCAAGAGGTGTTTCGGAGCTGCGATTCCCCAGGTGGTTCCGCCGCGGACACAGAGACTGGGATCACTCACCCCCAGAGGCAGTGAGGCACAGAGAGGACACGGTGTTTTCTCTGCGCCTCCGCGCCTGTGGTGCACTCTCCCGTCGGACGGAGGCGAGGGAGTCATGAACGGGGAGTTATGAACGGGATGGATTGCTCCGCTTATCCCTTTCTGGTCTCCCTCCCTGCCCGCGGCGGGCGGGGAGGGTCGGGGAGAGGTGGGCAACCACAAGGTTCCCCAGTGCCGCCCACGTAAATAGGGTGACAGGTTCAGTCCCGATCCGCACGTGGTGGCTTGGCTGGCGGCGCATGCGGATGCGGTCTTCCTCAGCGATCTCCCGGTGGCGGAGATCACCTACGGTGTCTCCATCGCACCCGAGCCCAAACGGGCAAGATTGAGGGCGTTTCTCGAACGTCTGCGCATGGAACATCGGGCCGCGATTCTCCCCGTGAACGAAGCCGTGTTGGTGCGGTGGAAGGGTTTGCTGGCAGTGACAGGTTCAGTTCCGAGGGCATGTGGTGCACTTCATCGCAGAGCGCGCTAGGCGCCTCGGCCTACCGAAGCGCCCGGCAAGGCTGCAAACGAAGCCCGACTTCATTCCCGCTTCAAACGAAAGAACCGCGTCGCCGCCGGCTCGGCCGGGACGGTCACCGTCCGGCGAGCGCCTTGGAGCACCGGTGCGTTGGTCACCGCCAGCCAACTCGACGCCGTCGCCGCGTCCGCCGCGACGAGCGAGTAACCCGACACGCCGGCCGTTCGTCTGGCCATCGCCACGCAGGATTCCCCTGGTGCGGGGTGGCGTTGCCTGGTTGTCAGATCGGCAGATAGGTGCCGGTCCATGTAGAACGCGAGGCTCACCGGGCCAGAGCGGCAGCCCGCAATCGCCGCTGCATGGGTGCTTCCCCAGTCGCAACCCGCAGCGCCCGGACGCGCCGCAAATCCTGCTCAATTTGGGCGTCGATTTCCTGTTGGTGGTCGTAGTAATAGCCCAGGGCCGCGTGGATCTGTCCCAGCGACAGATGCGGGTGCTGCTCGCGAATCTCATCCGCGCTCCAACCATAGGCCAGATGGTCGAGCACCAGTTCGACGACCTTCGTCTTGGTATCGTCAAGCCAGGCGCGTCCCTGGTCATCCAGGAGGATGTGCGTGGGGGCGTTCACCGCAATCATGGGTTAAGCGCGCCGGGCGCCTCGGCCAACTGAAGCGCCCGGCGAGGTTGCGAACGGGATTCTGCCGCAGGCAATGCGAACCACCCTCCGGTTCCCGACCTTGCCGCTGACCTTGATGCAAGCTACCTTGCGCTCATGAGCAAGACCGAAATCCTCGCCCAATTGCCCTTGCTGACTCCGGCGGAACGCCAGGAGATCCGACTAGAGTTGACCAAGCTGGACGGGGAAGCATGGCGCGGCGCCGGAGCCCTTCTTACCGAGGTGGAAAAAGCCATCCTCGACGCCCGACTGGCCGCCTACGAACGGGATCCCGAGGCCGGCGCTTCCTGGGATGAAGTGGAGGCAAAGCTGAGTGGCCGACTCTCAAAATGAGCCGCCGCATCGTCGTCCGGACCGAGGCGGAAGCTGACCTGACGGAGGCCGCGCTCTGGTACGAGAGCCAGCAGAGAGGGCTGGGAATGCGGTTGACGCAGGAGGTCGGGGCGGCCATCCGCAAGGCGGCCGAAGATCCCCAACGCTTCCTGCTCCTTCGACGCCACCCTGAGGTGCGCCGTGCCCTCACGCGGCGCTTTCCTTACCGGGTCTTTTTCGTCGTCCGCGACGACGCCATGGTCGTCTTCGCCATCCTTCACGCCGCGCGCCACGACCGCCGCTGGCGCGGTCGACTCTAAGCCGAATAGGCTCCCGGCCGGCGGTTGATAGGAAGCCTCACCGCTTGGTCCAACCTCGGCCCCGTCCCCGCCACCGGCGTGCCCAAGGACTGCCAGTCGCCTCCGGGAATGAACCACTGACCCGCAGGTTCAGCCAGGCTGAGGAAGATTGTCTAAATCGGCGAGGTCCTTGTTTCGGCCGCTGGCACGCTTGTTCCTGCGCAAGTCCGCCAAGCCGATCAGTTTCACCGGTTCGCCATCGATGCTCGTCTCGTTGCGACGCTGGTAGGCCTCGGCGAACTCAAGGCCGCTGCAATGCTTGAACACCTGGAGGTACTCAACCCCGGCGCGGTTCAAGCACGCCAAAAACTCGCGAAACTCGGGCGTCAATTGCCTCTTGGCCGTAGTGCAGAATCCTCAGCGCTTCCAGCGCCTCCATCCGTTCCCGCGGCGTGCGGGACCACCAATAGGCCCGCAACTCGGCGTCCACCTCGGCGAACCCTCCATAGGCGCCGAAGCGGCGAAATGGCTCGTGCCGCCGACGAACGGGTGCGTCGTCATTCATGGAGATCGCGCATAGCCGAACCTTCCCAGTACTCTCAATCAGAACGTGGCCCCGGGGACTCCACCGTGAGATTTGACAATGAACCTGTCACCTTGGGGGGTTCGAGCCATCGAACGGAACCGCGATGGAGGGCCGGGCACCGTGCCGAAAGCCGGACCTTCAAAATGGGGCTGGCCAGCACCGTGCTCAGGCCACCGCCACGTAGGTTTCCCTTGGGTCGGGGTGGCTTGGCCTGGTTGTTAGATCGGCAGATAGATGACTTGGCCGACCGCCTCGTCGGGCGAACCCGCCTTGGCGATGAGCTCCAAGTCCTGGACGCAACGTGCGATCGAAACCTCCAACTGATGCGCGTAAACCACCGTGGCGAACCGCTCGCTGCTTCGCAGACGGCGGGCAGCTTCCACCAGCAAATCGGAATCCCGCGTAAACAGGATGCGCCGGAGCTCTCCCACCCGGTCCAACAACGGGGCATCGTCCCAGTCAGCCCGGCCGTCTTCCCCCGCCGTCAACACGTCGACAGCGAGGCGCCGCAGGCCCCTGGTGATGGCGGCTGGAACATGCTGGTCCAGGTAGAACGCGAGGCTCACCGGGCCAGAGCGGCAGCCCGCAATCGCCGCTGCATGGGTGCTTCCCCAGTCGCAACCCGCAGCGCCCGGACGCGCCGCAAATCCTGCTCAATTTGGGCGTCGATTTCCTGTTGGTGGTCGTAGTAATAGCCCAGGGCCGCGTGGATCTGTCCCAGCGACAGATGCGGGTGCTGCTCGCGAATCTCATCCGCGCTCCAACCATAGGCCAGATGGTCGAGCACCAGTTCGACGACCTTCGTCTTGGTATCGTCAAGCCAGGCGCGTCCCTGGTCATCCAGGAGGATGTGCGTGGGGGCGTTCACCGCAATCATGGGTTAAGCCTAGCCAGGGTTCCGATGGGTCGCAACCGAAAGCTGTCCAACATGTCCCATCTCCCCCTGGAGGCCCCTCAGCAACCTCCGCGCCCTCGGCGGGAACTTCTGCTCGCGCAGAGCCGCAGACACAGAGAGGGGCGATAGAAAACTCGACGAAGCGCACGACAAGGTTTGGGATTTGGTCATTGGGATTTGGTCATTGGCCATTGGTTATTGCCTATCGGCTATCGGTTCCCGGCCCCTGCCCCGCCGCGCCTCCGCGCCTCCGTGGTGCACTTCATCGAACCGAAGCGCCCGGCGATCCTGCGCTCAGGAGCGATCCGCTCCCAGCCCGGTCACCTCCGCCCTACGGCACCTCCCGCACCCGGCAGATCCGCTGCCCATCCGCCCGCGTGGAATCGGTCACACATCTTGCATCGGAAAGCCCCTCGAGACTAGATTGGCCCCATGCCGAGCACCACGACGATGCCGCACATTCGGATGGACGAGCAGGGCCGCCCGTGGGTGGACGACACCAATGTCAAGGTCCTGGAGATCGTCCTCGATCATCTGGCCTATGGATGGAGCGCCGAGACCATCCAGGAGAATCATCCGTCCCTGTCCTTGGCGCAGGTCTACGCGGCCCTGGCGTGGTATTACGATCATCAGCCCGAACTGGATGCTGAGATCGAGCGGCAAGGCGAACGCCTGCGAGCCCTGCGCGTCGCCAGTCCCCCCTCGCCTCTGGCCCGCCGCGCCCTCCGCCGTGGCGCATGAGCCTCGGTCTTTACATGGACGTCCATGTGCCGCGTCCGATTACCCGCGGCCTCCGTCGTCGAGGTGTGGACGTGGTGACCGCCCAGGACGACGGCGCGGCCAGGCTCGAAGATGCCGATCTATTGGACCGCGCCACCGCCCTTGGCCGGATTCTCTTTTCGCAAGACGAGGATTTGGTGGCAGAAGCGGCGCGCCGCCAGCGCCGCGGCCAACCGTTCGCGACTGTGGTCTTTGCCCGGCAGCTTGACTTGTCCATCGGACGCTGCATTGCGGACTTGGAGGCGTTAGCCAAGGCCGCGACCCCAGGTGACGCCCAGGGACAGATTGTCTTTCTGTGAGCCGCAAACAGAAACGCCGACACGGAAAGCGCGATAGGAAGCTCGACACCGTTCACAACGGAGTTTCGGACTTGGTCCTTCGGCTTTGGCCCATGGCTATTGGCTATCGGTTCTTCGGCCGTGTCCGCTCCGCGCCTCCGCGCCTCTGTGGTGCCCTTCATCGCAGAGCGCGCCAGGCGCCTCGGCCGACCGAAGCCCGACTTCATTCCCGCTTCAAACGGAAGAACCGCGTCGCCGCCGGTTCGACCGGGACGGTCACCGTCTGACGAGCGCCTTGGAGCACCGGTGCGTTGGTCACCGCCAGCCAACTCGAAGCCGTTGCCGCGTCGGCCGAGACGAGCGAGTAACCCGAGACGCTGGCCGGCCACGAAATCTGCACCTGCCCCTGGGTGCTCACGACCGCCATGACGGGCGGCTCGATGCTGTAAAAGCGCAGCCCCTCAACGGTCACGGTTGCATTCGTCGACGTTCCACCGAGCAACCCAAGGAAGAGCTCGACCGTTTGCCCGGCGAATCGGGTGACATCGATCGGGCCGCTGTTCAAGACTTGATTAGTCGGCATGTCCTGGCAACCCAAGACGAACAGGTTTGTTCCAGCCATGCTAACCGACAGCACGTCTTCCGCCGGTTCGCCGTCCATCCGGAAATCGAAGGCAAAAAGCGCCGCATTGGTCGGCACCGTGATCGGCAGCCAGATCGCCGAGGGTGAATATTCCAAGACGCCCGCGTGACCTGTCGACTGGAGAATAGTCTGAAATGAGGGAAGCACCGTCGCGAGAACCCACGATGTCGACTCTTTGGCCAGGGACGTGACCACTTCCGACTCCACGACATCCAGGGCAACCTTGCCGACGGCCTGGACCACCGTGGCTGACGCACCTACGCCCGGCAGCAAGCGACCTGTCGCCCTGCTGACGTCCGTGGCGAATCGATAGCTGGCCGCGGCGGCGTCCGGCGCGATGAATGTGGACATCTCATCTGTCGGCGACTGCACCAAAACCGAGCCAAGGCTGTACGGGACAGGTGAAGGGAAGATGTCACCAAGCCCTAAACGCTCAAACGAAAACCGATGGCCGATCCCATTGGTAGGATGCAACGCCGACTTCGTGTACCATTCGCAGGCATAGCCATGGCTTGCTTGGGAAGACAGAAGGACGTTGACCGCTCCGCTTACAGGCCATCCCACCAGGCTGATATAGTTGTCAACCCACGCGCTCTGACGCGGAATCGGCGAAACCCAGCCGGTGGATGGTGCGTCAGAAAGTCCCAGTAATGCGTAGAGACCGCCCACCGTGCTCGCGCCTACTCCGATCAACCGTCCCTCCACATTGGCAGCTTGCGCCTGATCCAACAGCGTCAGCTGGGTCTTCCGCCAATCGAACGCGCCGCCTGTCTTCTCGTGAAGGTAGTCTGCCGCCGTCGCGTTGACCAAAGTGCCAAGGCTGTGCCCCACGAAGTGCATCCCCTGCTGGTAACTGGATCCCAGCAATCCGTGCAGGGCTTTCCCCAGCCCTCTGCCCTGCTCGGGCGTGCGGGAATGAGCCAAGGAGAGTAATGCGTCCGTTTCAGCTCCTCCCGGCCCGCTCCAATCCCAGGCCAGCAAGTTGGCGTCCGTCCCCGCTTCGGACATGGCTTCAGCCATGTCTCGGGCCCAAACGTTCGGGTCGCTGTTCCATCCGTGGGTGAAGACAACGGTGGGTTTCTGGAGGTCAACCTGGTTGGGTTTCGTGATCGTGTAGAAGGCATGATCGACAGGGGAGTAATACTGAAGGGAACCCTCCGTCGGCCAGTAGATGGCCTCCGGAAGGCGAGTCACCAAGTCAATGATCGGCGCGGCCGGCATTCCTACGAGCGAGAACAGTTGCGTGTTCGTCCCGCCGGCTCGGATGTCGACCGGATAGGTGTGCCTCGACACGAACCCGCTTTTCCGGACCCGAAGTTCGTAGGTGCCGGCAGGCAAGCCGGTCAGTTCAAACCGCCCCTGATCGTCCGTTTCGTCCGCGAGGACGGAATGACCATACTGCCACGCCGACACCGTCGCTCCGGAAAGCCACCCGGCTCCCCCGCCCGCCACGCGGCCCGTCACCACCCCCGGCATCTCGCTCGTGTCCGAATACAGTGCCGCCACCTCGGCAGCCGAGAGGGCGCGGCTGTAAATGCGGACGTCGTCGATGGCACCTCGATAGAACCACGCCCTCTCTCTATCGACTCCGATCAGCAAGGGAACCGTGTTGTGCAACGCTGCGGCAGGCAACCAGTTGAATTGCTGTTTGGTCTCGAGCCCAGCATCTAGATAGATGAAAACAGTCCCAACCGCTCGATCGACCACGGCAGTGACCAGATGCCACTGACCGTCGTTGATCTGTCGAGGTCCGTAGAGTTGGGCCTGAGAACTGCCAATCGGAAATACTTCACATGCCAGCCTCTGGTTCACCACGTTGATCTGCGCTCCGACCACATCGGTAGTCTGGCGCGAAGCATGGGCCTTCACAATGATACCCGCCCATCCCGTGACGCTCCCTTCACAGCGAACCCACGCCGAGAGCGTCATGTCATTCAGATGCAGGCTGTTAGAGTCTGGAACTTCTATGTAATCGTTTGTCCCGTCGAACACGCAGGCAGCGTTCAACGATCCGTAGCGATCCGAGGTAAACCCAGCTCCAGCGATAACGCCATGATTGCCGAAACCGCTCGAATCAGCCGCGTTGCCGTTGAATTTGTAGCTGGCTACGAGGCCATCGTTGAGGGCTGCGTTAAGCTGCAATCCCGCACCAAATAGGAGCAGGGCCGTTGCCGCAAATTGACAAAGGGGTCCGTGTGTTTTCATAGGGCTGAATCGTCGTGGCTACACTCAATGCGGCCCACGAAGGCGAAATCTTGCAGGCGTTGTTTCTTCTTGTGGTCCCCTCCCTACGGGGAGTGCCGCTGCCATGCATGGCAGCAGTCGACTGCCAAAGGGCGACCTGGACCATGCCCTCACCATGTCGCCGCTCCGGATTCTTGAGGGCAGCCTGCGGTGAAAGGCGTCATTCCGTGGTCTTGATTTTGCAGATGCGTTTCTTGTCGAGCTCCAGCCCCCACAAATAGCCCTCTCCATACGCGAGGGAGTCGTAGTCGCCCGGCAACTTTTCACCTTCCACGCCATAATCGACTGACTGCAAGCGAACCGCCCTGTCCCGATTCACCCGATAGAGCCCGAGCTTCCAACCGGATACCCAGAACCGGTGGCCATCCCAGGCCAAAGCCCGTAGACCTATGTCACTGCTCGGCAGGAATGGATCCGGTCCTGGTCGCAACCAGTCGGGATCAAAGCTGTGAATGCCGAAGACCTTGTCAGGAAAGTCGTTTTCAACGAACCATAACAAGCGCCCATCGAAGGCACACCCGTTTGGATAGCGAAGTGCCCTGCCATCCGGACGAGTCAGGACGACGATGGGCCGCTGCGACTCTCGCCCAAGATCAAAGATCACCCCGTTGGAGTTGGTGGTGTGCCAAACCTGAAACCCGAATGTTCGGCCGCCAACTTCGGCAAAGGACTGAAAAGAACCTTCGAAGTGGTAGAAGCGAGGGCGCGTCGCGCGGATTTCCCGACGGACGACGTCGATCTCGAAAAGGTGCGAACGCCGCTCCTCGTCCACGTAAGAAAGCCCGTGCAGTTTCCCGTCATGAATGCCGATGGCGGATAAGGGCGTTTCGCCAAGCGGGATCACATCGACGACGTCTCCAATCTTGGGATTTAGGTTTCGTAAACGCACCGTGATCAAATGGCGTGCATCAGACTCCGATCGCGCCTGGATTGTCGCGTTGGGATATCCTGGCTTCTCAACTTTGAAGGGGCCGATCTGATCCTCGATCAAGAACGCCCCGCTCTGTGATGTCTTTGCGATGGGCTTGCCCGATGAATCCCTGATGATCGCGTCTTCCAAGGGCCTATCGCTCACTTCATCCACGACTCTGCCAACCACGGCCGGCGTGTCCGCGATCCTCCTGACGACGACCTTGCGGACCCTCACCTCAGTGGGTGAAGGGGGAAAGCCCGCCGAACTTACTGAGCGGCAGAAGAAGCGCATGTGCCAGGCAGCAAGATCGCGGAGGTCGACAACATCAAATTGGTCTCTTCGGGCTCTATCTGGGTAAACCACAGCTACTTGGCGTTCAGGAATCACCATGACCAGAAGGTTTGCGAGCGACAAGACGGTCTGGTCCGGGTTGTTCTGAACGCTGCCGCACAAAACGCCGCCCCTGACGTCCGCAACGCTGGTGGGAGGCAGACCCGATGACATCGCTAGACCAAGGAAGTACCGGGAACTCGAGCCCGAGAGATCAACCTCAATCTGGCACCTCGATGTTGAGCGGAAATCGTGGACTGAATCGACAAATAAAAGTTGGGCCACAGACTCTGCCTTCGCGGGCTCGCTCCGCGTCCGCAAGATCAACTCCCCTGCCACCTGCTCGACCGCGGCAGTACGCTTGCCGGTCAACAGATCTGCGCCCCCGTCAACGTAAGACCAAGTCCATTTGTTCGTATCCAACTCCGGACCGTCAAAGTCGTCCTCAAAGAGGATCTGCGGTCTCGTTTCGAAATGTCGTTTGATGCTCGCGAGTCCGACGAGCAGGCCGAGGCTGACGACGCACGTGGCCAGCGCGGCGGCCACGAGCTTGAATTGGCGCCGCCGCGCCCGCGCCTGCCGCAGCGACCTGCCGGCTGCCACGGCGCGGAGGTCGTTCAGGAGCTGCCCGGCGCTGGCATAGCGCTTGGCCGGTTCGGTTTCGCCCGCTCTGACCAGGATCTCGTTCAGCTCGAGCAACTGGTCGGCGCGGACGTTTGACGGAGGACCGGCAGCGGGGGCGAGACCTTCAGTCGCATTCAGGTTGGTTTCGGCTTCATCCAGCGCCGTCCCCAATCTTGGGAAATCATGCCGATCCTTCCCCGTAGCCGCTTCGTAGAGGACTTTGCCCAGTGAATAAAGGTCCGCCTGCGCGGTGCCGGGACCTTCCGGCGGGATGTAGCCTTCCGTGCCCACGAAGGAGCGAGGGTCGCCCAGATCCGCGACCAAGCCCACATCCGCCAGCTTGGGCTGGCCGTTTATGAAGATGATGTTCGACGGCTTGATGTCGCGGTGGACCAGACCCTTCTGATGCAAGAAGTCCATCGCGCTGGCCAGGCGGATACCCAGGTCCAGGACGCGGTCCACCGGCAGGTGGCCCAGGCGATGGATCTCGGAGAGCAGGGTGGTGGCGGAATACGGAGATCGGAGTTCGAAGATCGGAGATCGGGGATCGGAGTTCGCGGATTGGAACTCGGAATTCGGAGATGGGAGTTGGGAGATAGCAGATGGGGAGGCTGGTGACTGATCACTGATTACTGAACACTGACTACTGGCCACTTCCGCCGGCGCTGCGTCTGCCAGTTCCATCACGTAAAAAAAGAAGCCCTCCGCTTCGTTGAGCCCAACCTGGAGGATGTCGACGAAGCCTTCGTGCTCGCGCGAGATGGGTTCGAAGCGCTTGATTCCGGCGAACTCGCGTTCGTAGGGCTTCGCGTTGGCGAGGCGGCTGCGGAAGACCACCTTGACCGCGCGGAGTTGACCCAGTTCGCTGCGGGCCAACCAGACCTCACCGTAGCTGCCCCGGGCGATGAGGGAGAGGAGGGTGTGGTTTGGGACAAGCGGAGGCCGGCCGACGGTTTCCCCGCCGGTGTCGGACCGATTTGCTGGCGTGCCTTCGCCTGCCATCCTGTGAAGCCCGGTGGGCGAGCGTCAGCCGCTTTCCGGGCGTGTGGGTAGTAGATCAGTTGGTCGGGCGGCAGCAACTCCAATTTGAGCCAGCGCGGACGACGGCGGTTGCCTTCGGACCTCGACCGGTCCCCGGTCGCAGTGGCTCGGACTTCGGGACGGGCCAAGATCTTCCTGCACGCGCGTCCGGCCGGCCGACGCGCTGCGCGCCGGGACGTCGCGCGGTCCGGGATGGCGGTTTGGCCGCCATGATTAGTCAGCCCAGTTTGAACCCGAAATCCGAAATCCGATTTCCCGAAGCCCGCAAGAAGGCCGAAATCCGAAGGCCGAGTAACGCTCAGGCCCAGGGGTGAGCGTGATGCGCCGAGGACCGTCTCTGGCGGGGATGCTTCGGGCTTCGGCCTTCGGATTTCTTTCGGCCCTCGGATTTCGAACTTCGGATTTCAGGCTGAAGCCCAACACGGTGGCACCCACAGCATGTTTTCCGCGAGGGTGCGCTCCACATGACTCCTCACGTCGTCTGCTCTCGCAGGTTCTTGATTTCCTTCTTCAGCGCCGCCGCCACGCGGTGCTTGGCGAGATAGACTTGGGCTTGGGACACCCCCAGAGCCTGGGCGGTTCTCCCGACCGTCCAGCCCTTCTGAACAGTGAGTTCGAAAGCCTGGAACGTCCTGGGGGCCACCCGTTGCCGCACGCGATCCTGGGCCGCTTCCAGCAGGTTGCTCTGCCACTCGGTATCCCAGATTTCGCTGAACCGCGCCGCGGCGGCGGGGTCGGGGACGTTCTCGGCGAGGTTGGTTAGGGAATTCCCGCTGAGCGGCGCTCGCCGACCGGCCCGCTGGCGGCGGCGGAACTGGTCGGCGATGCGCCACTGGGTGATCTGGAGCAACCAGCCCTTGAAACGCCCCCGCTTCGGATCGTAGCTGAACTCCCTGATCTTCCCTGCCACCTCCACGACGGTTTCCTGGAGGACATCGCGCGCCTCGGTGTCCGACAGCCCGGCCTTGACGCCCACGTTGTAGATGAGCCGCCAATAGGTTTCGTAGAAATCCCGCCAACTCCGATCGTCCCCCCAGTCTTTGAGTCGGCTCAGGAGACTCTGGCGCGTCTGGATGTAGTCGGGGTGACTCGCTTTCATTGGGCGGATGTCATGCTACCTCTCAATTCGATTCCAGGCAGTTGATTCTTGCAGGGGCGTGCGGACCAGGTCCGGACCGCGACCGGTCCCCGGGCGCAGCGGCTTGGACTGCGGGATGGGCCAAGTTCTTCCCGCACGCACGTCCGGCTGGCCTACGCGCTGCGCGCCGGGACGTCGCGCGGTCCGGGATGGCCGCTGAGCCGCCTTGAGGCCCCAGCTCAGTTTGAACCCGAAATCCGAGAGGAGGCCGAAATCCGATGCCCGAGCTACGCTCTGGCCCCGGGATCCCAAACCGTTTCGAGGAGCGGGTCTAGAGCATTTCGCCCTGGTGGAAGAACGTGACACGAGCTCGCGGCGGGGCGTCGCCGGCCGGGTCACAGGCGAACTCCACCCGACTCGCGCCCGCGGCGGTCTGCGGCCAGGTTCCGCGCGGCTCCACGCGTCCCAACGGTTCCCCTTTCGGCCCATAAGCCTGGCAATCGCCGGGCCCGTTGCCTTCGATCCAACTGCCCGGCGCCAGCTCGATAGGGAACTCCACCGAGGTGCTGCCCACGGTCAGGCGGGGATTCCGCACCAAGATCGGGCGGGTGGGCACGGCCTGCAACGCGGCGAGCCGAATCCGGGTGGGTCGGTTCGTGGGAAGGTTCTGAAGCCAGAGGCTAAACTTCTCGATCGCCCCGAAATCAACCGTTTCGCGGTAGACGTTGTAGAGCCCTTTGCCGTTGTTCCATTCGTAGTCGTTCCAGCGGGTGGACTCGGTTTCCAACAGGACGATCTGCCGGCGCCCGGTGAAATCGAGGGGCAGGTAACGGTCCGCCACGGCTCCGTAGGCGAGGTGATGCGGGCTTTCCAGGCGGACGGCCAGGAGCGTGCCGGAGCCATCGCCTTCCACCTCGAGCCGGAGGGCCTGGCGCTTCTTCAAGTTGATCACGGGCTCGAAATGTTGCTCCCGCCGGCCCCAGGCTCCGCGCCGCGCGACCTGGCCCGAGTTGGTCGCCGCCAGCACCCAACCGCCGCCGTCCGCTCCAGGAGCCGGTTCCATGGCCAGCGTCACCCCAGCCGCTTGGGTGGCCTTCCATGAACGGGCCGCTGCCAGGTCCGCCGGCAGAAGGTTGACCGCGTTCGTGTCCTCGGCCGCGGCGACCGACATCAAGGCTTCGATGCGGACTTTGCCTTTCATGGTGGAGGAGACGGCCTTCGAAGAACACCGCTGAGCCCGCCGGTCGACCGGAAAGGTGACAGGTTCAGAGTCGAGGCTGGCCGGCTGGGTGCGGACTGGGGGACAGGTTCGCGGGGGGATTCTGTCGGGGAGAGGCGAGGGAACGTGATCTGGAGATCAGCGGCAGTGGGGAGCGACCCCGCCAGGCGCCGCGGGCGCAGGGCATTCCGGCTCGTCGGTCGCCTCGTTCCCCCGACGGTGACCGGAGGCAGGTTCATCGGCAGAATTGCGGTGGGGTGGGGGATGGAGGTTGCCAGGGGGGCGGGATGGCGAGATGCTGGACGGGACGATGAGCACGCGCGGACGGCAGTTGGCTGGGTATTGGGGAATGATGTTGGTTTTGGCCGGGGCAGGGTGGGGAATGTGGGCGGCGGAGGGTGGGGCGGGGGGGAGGGGGATGGAGCCTTCGGGGGAGTATTTGCGGGACTGGTTGGTGTGCGGGCCGTTCCCTTTGCTGGGGGAGGGGGGCGGGGAGGTGGAGGCGATTCGGCAGCCTGGGATGTACCGGGATTATTTGGTGTCGGCGGGTGGGGAAGGGGCGGTCCGGCCGCGGGAGGGGGAAGTGGTTTTGTTCGAGCGGAGCAGGGCGGTTTGGAAGGCGCATCGGTCCGAGGGTGCGGCGGTGGATTTGGATGCGGCGGTGAGCCGGGCCGATCAGGTGGTGGCCTATGCGTATGGGGAGGTGGAGTCGGAGCGGGAGCAGGTGTGTGTATTGGCGGTGGGGAGCAACGATGGTGCGCGGGTCTGGTTGAATGGGGAGTTGGTGGTGGAGGTGCCGGGGCCGCGGGGGTTAAAGATGGACCACAACGTGGTGCCGGTGGCGTTGCGGGCGGGGCGGAACCGTCTTCTGGTGAAGGTCGAGGAGCGGGGCAACCGTTGGGGTTTCGCGGTGCGGTTGTTGCGTTTGGGACGCGATGTTCCAGCGGAGCGGTTGCGGTTGTTCGAGGTGGCGCAACGGGCGGACGGTGGGGCAGCGATTCGGGCGCGCCAGTCCGAGAGGGTGACACGGGCCTTGGTGGAGTCGGCGCGGTTCGAGGTGTTTCGGCCGTCGGCGCCGGAGCGGGTGGTGTGGGGGGGAGATTGGGAGGCGGGGAAGGAGTTGGAGATCGGCGTAGATGCGGGGCGATTTGCGGAATATCGGCTGCGGATCAGGAGTGGGTTGCGAGGGGTGGGGACGCAGGAGTTGGTCGTGCCCTTTACGGTGGGGGAGCGTGTGGAGAGGGTTCTGTTCGAGGGGGGGCGGACGGAGTATCGGGTGGTGTTGAGCCGGGAGGCGTCGGAGAGCGAGCGCTGGGCGGCGGGCGAGTTGCAGCGGGCCTTGCGGGAGATCGGGGGCGTGACGATGGAGGTGGTGTCAGAGGATGCAGCCGGTTTAGGGGAGAAGGTCGTCCTGGTGGGGTGGAGCAGTCGGGTGAGGGAATTGGTGGGGTCTGAGGAGGAGGCGCCGGCGGACGGGGACGAGTCGTTTGCGTATCGGAGCGTGGGGTCGGCGGTGGCGATATGGGGTGGGCGGCAGCGGGGGACGATGTATGGGGTGATGTCGTTACTGGAGCGGGAGCTGGGGGTGCGGTTTTACACGCCGCGGGTGACGGTGGTTCCGAAACGGGAGCGTTTGGCGTTTGGGCACTGGGAGCATCGGGAGAGGCCGGGGGTGCGGGTGCGGAACGACTTTTACTTCGAGGCCTTCGATCCGATTTGGGCGGCGCGGAATCGGATCAATGGGGCGATGAGCCATCGGGCGCAACCGGGCGGGGTTGAGTGTTATTGGTCGGTGCACACGTTTTATCCGTTGATGCCGCCGGAGGAGTTTTTTGGGGCGCATCCGGAGTATTACAGTTTGATCAATGGGGTGCGGACGGCGGACCGGGCGCAGTTGTGCGTGACGCATCCCGACGTGGTGCGGATTTTGACGGAACGGTTGCGGCAGAAGATGCGGGAGTTGCCGGAGTATTTGATTTACGACCTTTCGCAGAATGACTGGGCGAATCCGTGCGAGTGCGCGGGGTGTCAGGCGGTGGTGGATCGAGAGGGGAGCCAGTCGGGCCCGGTGATCGCGTTAGTGAACCAGGTGGCGGATGCGGTGCGGGGGGAGTTTCCGGGCAAGTTCGTGGGGACGCTGGCCTACCAGTATACGCGAAAGCCGCCGCGGACGTTACGGCCGCGGGACAACGTGGTGGTGCGGCTTTGCAGCATCGAGTGTTGTTTTGCGCACGATTTCCGGGGTTGCCCGGAGAATCGGAGCTTTGTGGAGGACATGGAGGGGTGGGCGGCGGTGGCGCCGCATTTGTATATATGGGATTACGTGGTGAACTTCAGTCATTACGTGATGCCGTATCCGAACTTCGGGGTGTTGCGGTCGAACATCCAGTTTTTCCGGGATCATCGGGCGATTGGGATCATGGAGCAGGCGGCGTATCAGAGTCGGGGGGGCGAGTTTGCGGAGTTGCGGGCGTATGTGTTGGCGAAGTTGCTCTGGGATCCGGAGGCGGCGGTGGAACCGATCGTGGACGATTTCATGTATGGGTATTACGGGCGGGCGGGGCAGCAGGTGCGGGCGTATTTCGACTTGTTGCACGATCGAGTGACTCCGGAGACGCACATCCACCTGGGGTTACAGCCTGACGACAAGCTGTTCTCGGACGAGTTTGTGCGGGAGGCGGAGGGCTTATTCGATCGGGCGGAGGCGGTGGCGGAGACGGAGGAGATCCGGCGGCGGGTGGAATTGGCGCGGTTGCCGGTGATGTATTTGAAGTGCAAACGCGAGCCGGGGCTGGCGCGTCGGGATGGGACGTATGCGCGGTTCTGCGAGATCGCGCGGCGGGAGGGGGTCACGCACTACGCGGAGGCAGGCGAGCCGCATCGGAAGGCGTTTCACGCCGAGGTGGAGGAGGCGCGGTGACGGGCGGGGGCGCGCTTCAGGGGGATTTGGTGTCTGGTTTGTGGGCGGCGAGCCATTCGAAGGTGAGGGTGACGTCGTCGCCCGTCTTGATGGGGGTGAGGCCGCCGAGGTTGGGGGCCGGGGGTTGGATGCCGAACGAGGTCATTTTGAGGGCGGTGGAGCCGGTGATGCGGAGACGGTTAGTGGCGGGGCTTTCGATGGTGACGGGCATGGTGAGGCGGTTGGTGACGCCGGAGACGGTGAGGTCGCCGGTGGCTTCGTAGGAGGCGGGCGGGGTTTTGAGGGTGAGGGAGGTGAGGCGGTAATGGATGCGTGGGAAATTGGTTTGCTGCATGGCTTGGTACATGATGCTGTCCATGGCGGCTCCGGAGCTGCTTTTGAGGGAGGTGACGGGGATCATGATTTCAGCGCGGGCCTGGAGGGGGGCGGGTTGGGGGTTGGTGGGGGGAAAGGGAGCCTCGACTTCGAAGAAGCCGCCGAGGACACGGCCTTCGACATTCCAGTCATGGATGGTGGAGGTGCCGTCGAAGCGGAGTTTGCCTCCGGGTTGGGCGGTGAAGCGGAGGAGTTGGACGGCAGGGGTATGGGCGGGGGTGTTGGTAGGGGTATCGGTAGGGGTATTGGTGGGGGCGGGGAGGGTAGCGGAGGCTTGGGCGGTGGCTTCCTGGAGTTGGTTGGTGAGGGTGGCGAGGGAGACTTCTTGTCGTCCGCATTGTTTGCTGATGACGAGGAGGGCGGCGAGGGCGAGGGCGAGGGTGAGCAGGAGCACTTTAGGTTTCATGGGGGGTGAGGTGAGGGTGGTGTGAGGGAGGGGCGGCTGGAAAAACGTCGGATTATCTTACATGTTGGCGCCGGGTGGGGTTATGTGTGTAACAGTATGGTGGAGAATGCGATAGATTGATGGAGGCGGTGCAGGTGGCGCTGCCGGCGTCGGCTAATCTTACACATTAGGGAGTTTGGAGCCTGCGGTGAGGGTGTCCGGAGACGGTTAGGTGTCGTTGGAATAGTCTTATCCACAACCATTTGGGTTGGTATTGGTGGGAATGATGGGACTTCGGCATGATTGGTGCTTGAGGGTGGCGAACCTTAGCAACAAACTGAAGTAATCACCTATAGTATGAGAAAAATCGCATCAATTCTGGTGGCCGCATGCGTTGGGTTAGCGGTGGTGGAACGGGCGCAGGCAGCTCCCCTTAATGCGCCGGTGCCGTCCAACGCCTACATTACGATGGGCGGATTGGACTGGGCGTGGGCCAATCCACTGCCTGCGGCGAACGGTTTGGATTTGAGTTATCAGTCGCAATTCGGCTGGCGGCTGCCGACCTTGGCGGAGTTGGGCGGGGCGCCCGACGCGACTGACTTTTTGATTTTGGGCGGGAACGTGCCTTTCAACGGGACTGATCCCGTGAGTGGCGCGTATTTCTCGGCGGTGAATGGTGCGTACACGAGCGCGGCTTCTGCTGGGGCGGTGGCGGTGCCTTATTTCTCTAACACTTACAGTTGGGCTGATTGGCAGGACGGGAACGGACAGCTTTACTTTTGGGCCGGTTTGCCTAACGCGCCTGCTTGGGCGGATCAACTCGTTGTCCGGAATTCTCAGGCGGTGCCGGAGGCGGCGTCCACCTTGGCGCTCTTGGTTTTGGCGCTGGGAGGCATGGCGGGTTCCCGTCGCCGCGTGATGAGCTGATTTAGGCCTGGAAGCGAGAAGGAGAGGGACCGGCGTGGGCTGGTCCCTTTTTCTTTGTCCTGGAGTCGTTGAGTGGGGTTGGGGCGGGGGCATCTGAGGGGGGGTAATGGCGGGGGCGTTTCATCCGAGGAACGGTGCGCGCATGGCGCGGGAGCGGAGGCGGTTGGCTTGGGGGTCGTTGACGAACTCGGCTGTCTCGAGGTTGAGGGTGAGGTGGCGTTGGAGTTGTTCGCAGATATCGGCGGCGAGGCAGATGAGCATGGAGCGGTACATGACATCGGGGTTGGCGACGGGGGCTCGGCGGGAGCGGACGCATTGGAGGAAATCGCGGATGTGGTTGAGAGGCCGTTGGGTGCGGGCGGTGTAGTCGGCGAGGACGCGTTTGGATTCGCGGAGGAGGGAGGGAGAGGAGACGTCGGGGGCGGAGTAGCCGTCGGCGGCGGCGGCCCAGCCCTCAGGGCCGTCGAAGCGTTCGCCGCAGGCGCCGTGCCAGTATTGGCAGGGATCCCAGACGGAGCCCGGGGTGCGGTAGAGGACGAGGTTCACGCCGTTGGAGAGGCGGGTCATGATGGTGGCGTCGGGGCCGGCGAATTCGAGTTCGATGGAGGTGAGGGGGGTAGGATCGAGGCCGGCGAGGGCTTGGGCGACGGTGTGGGCACCCCACATAGCGACGTCGGTGGCGAAGTCATAGAAGTGGTACCAGCCGCCGCCGTTGACGTAGGCGGCGTTATAGGGGCGCCAGGGGCAGGGGCCGAGCCAGAGGTCCCAGTCGAGTTGGTGTTTGGGGGGTTCCGGTTCGGCGGGGAGCCAGTCATGTCGGAGGCCGTCGCGCCAGCGGCAATCGGCGTAGACGGTATGGATGGGGCCGAGGCGGCCGGTGCGGGCCATTTCGATGGCGAAGACGTGGTTGGGTTCGCTGAGGCGTTGGGCGCCGGTCTGGTAGACGCGGCCGTAGCGGCGGGCGGTTTCGACGACCATTTGGCCTTGGGCCATGGTGAGGCAGGCGGGCTTTTCGCAATAAACGTCTTTGCCGGCGCGCATGGCGAGGACGGAGGCGAGGGCATGCCAGCGGTCGCCGGTGGCGATGAGGACGGCGTCGATGTCGGGGCGTTCGGCGAGGAGCTGGCGGAGGTCGCTGTAGGCGGTGCAGTCGTGGTGGCCGAGTTTGGCATCGACCATTTGTTTGGCGGTTTCGCGGCGGCTCTGGTGGAGGTCGCACACGGCGACCCATTGGACTTCGGGCTCAGTGAGGAGGCAGCTCAGGTCGTAGGCGCCGCGCCCGCCGAGGCCGATGCCGCCCATGACGATCCGGTTGCTGGGGGCGACGGCGCCGTTGAGGCCAAGGGCTGAGCCTGGGAGGAGGGTGGGGAGGGAGAGGCTGGCGGCGGCGAGGGTGGTGCGGGTGAGGAATTGGCGTCGGTTGAGTGTGGAGGGAGTGGGCATGGAGGAGGTGGGGCTAGGGGTTAACCGGCTGGGGTGCTGTGGAGGTCTGGGGTTCAGGGTTGGGGGCCTGCGGGTGGAGGAGGGGGAAGGGGGAAGGCGCATTGCATGAGGAACATTCATACAAAAAGATGGGGTGATTTGTCGATGGAATGTTCCTGGCCGGCAGCGGTTCTCGTTTTGAAATCTGGACAGCCGCTCCCCCGACCTCCGGCCACCCTCTCCATGAACCGGAAAGGCAGAAGGCAGAGTGCAAGAGGCAGAATTCGTAC
>CAZVRY010000063.1:0-27940 GCA_964629545.1 uncultured Verrucomicrobiota bacterium
GCCAATGCACGTGCATCGGGGATTGTCCACGGACTACGAGCAGGGCGACGGTAAACCTGTCACCCCATGCGGGAGGCGGCAAACAGGGCCCACATAGTGCCAGGTTCACAGCCGTTCCCGGTCTCTTCATGTCCGCCCTGAATTCATGTGGCTCACCCGTTTCACGCTCGCCCCGAATTCATGTGGCCCACCAAAAATCCGTTGCCCCATGCCGGTCCCTGACCGAGCATCCGCTCAGTGCACTGGCTTATCTCCGCCGATACCGTCCTCTTTCGCTTCCTCAACCTCCGGTTGAGCAACCCCTTCTTCGACTGGCTCATGCCCGTGCTCAGCAATAGCCGTCTTCTCCTCCCCATCCTCCTCCTTGCCGTCGCTGCGCTCCTCGTCAGATTCGGCCTCCGTGGACGCGCTTGCGTTCTCTTCCTCGCCTTGGGGCTCATCGTCGGCGACAGCCTCCTGGCTGGGACTCTCAAACGTTCCATCGCCCGGCCTCGGCCTTTTCACGACTTACCTGAGGCCCGGGTCCTCGGAGGTCGCACCGGCAGCGGCAGCATGCCCTCGTCCCATGCGCTCAACTGTTTCGCCGCCGCCGCCATTGCTGGCTGTTTCTTCCGCGGCAGCCGCCGTTGGCTCTTTCCCATTGCCGCCGCCATCGCGTTTTCCCGCATCTACACCGGCATGCATTATCCCTCCGACGTCCTGGTTGGCGCCGGACTGGGCATGTTGGTTGGGGCGGGCTTGGTCCACGGCGTCGATCGTCTCTGGGCCCGCGCCGGTCCCCGCTGGTTTCCCCTCTGGCACCGCGCCCTCCCTTCCATCCTCGCCCTCCCCACCTCCAGAGACTCAGCTTGTGCTCCAGCGCCTGGGCCCGCCCTCGATCCCCACGCCCCAGCGCCCGTTTCTTCCTCCTGCCCTGCGCCACCCTCCGACGCTCCCTCCACTCCGCCTCCCGTCTCCGAGGTCAATCTCCAGTGGCTCCACATGGGCTACGTCCTCCTGGCCTTCCTTCTCGCCGCCCGGCTTGTTTACATTCTCGTCGGCCGATTCGAACTCAGCGAAGACGAAGCCTATCAATGGCTCTGGTCCAAGCATCTCGCCCTCTCCTACTACAGCAAGCCCCCGCTCATCGCTTACACCCAATGGCTCGGCACCCGCCTCTGGGGCGATACCGAACTCGGCGTCCGCTTTTTCTCGCCGGTCATCGCCACCCTCCTTGGCCTTCTCACCCTTCGCTTTTTCCACCGCCATGCGGACGCCCGCGCCGGCTTCTGCATGCTCCTGGTTCTCGCCACCACCCCCCTGCTGGCCGTTGGGGCCACCCTTCTCACCGTCGACCCCCTTTCGGTCCTTTTCTGGACGGCCAGCATGCTCGCCGGATGGCGCGCGCTCCAGTCGAACAAGACCGTCGACTGGCTGTGGGCTGGCCTTTGGACGGGGCTTGGATTCCTCAGCAAGTACACTGCCCTCTTTCAGGTTCTTAGCTGGGCCTTGTTCTTCCTGCTCTGGCGCCCTGCTCGACCCGCCCTCCGCCGACCCGGCCCCTATGTGGTCCTCGGCTGCCTTGCCGTGGCCACCTTGCCCGTCCTCCTCTGGAACCTCCAACACGGGTGGATCACCCTGACCCACTTGGCCGAGCGGGGCGGCCTCGCCACCACCTGGCGGTTCCGACCAGGCCTCATCCTCGAATTCACCCTCAGCGAATTCGGCCTGCTCAACCCCGTCTGGTTCGTCGCCATGCTCCTCGCCGCGGGCGCCGCCTGGAAACTCCGGCGCTCGCAGCCTCTTCTCCTGTTCCTGCTTTGCATGGGAGCTCCGCTTTTCCTCTTTTATTGGCTCTACACCCTCCGCACCCGCGTCCTCCCCAATTGGATCGCCCCCGCGGTGTTGCCCCTCTATCTCCTCATGGGCCTGTATTGGCACCAACGCTGGCGCCAGAACGCACGCGTCCTCTCCCGCTGGTTCGTGACCGGCCTCAGTCTCGGCCTCGTTGCCGTCGTGGTCGGCCACGAAACCCGCCTGATCAGCAAAGTCACCGGCCAACCCCTTCCCCCCAAGCAAGACCCGCTCCGACGCGTCCGCGGCTGGAAAGAAACCGCCCAGGTGGTCGCCGCCGTCAAAGCCCAACTCGAGACCGAAGGCAAACCCGTCTTCCTGATTGGCGCCCACTACGGCATCACCAGCCAACTCGCCTTCTATCTGCCCGAAGCCAAAGCCGCCGTTCAACGCGGCGACCAACCCGTTGCCTACTACCAATCCTCCGACCGACCGCACAACCAATTCTTCTTTTGGCCGGGCTATGGGCATCGGATCGGTGAGAACGCCCTCTACGTGGTGGACCGCTCTCAAGCTGGCCCTCCGCCCGGGCGTTTGCTCGACGAATTCGAATCCGTCACCGACCTCGGCCTCCACGAGGTCCTCTGGAAAGGCCGCGTCCTCCGCCACCTCCAACTCTTCGCCTGCCGCCACCTCCGCCAACCCTCACCAGTCCCCAATCCGCAATCATGAGTTTCGGGTTTCGAGGCTCTTAGAGCGCCCCGAACCGCCGATGCCGCCGCGTGTACTCCTCCAAGGCCGCGAAAAACTCGCCCCGCCGGAAGTCCGGCCACAGGGTGGGGGTCACGACAAATTCGGCATACGAGATCTGCCAGAGCAGGAAGTTGCTCACCCGCAGTTCGCCGCTTGTGCGGATGAGCAAATCGGGGTCCGGCCAATGCCGCGTGTAGAGGTTCTGGGCGATCACCTGTTCGGTCACCTCGGCCGGGTCCATCCCGCCCCCCTTGACCTTGGCCGCGATCGCCCGCACCGCTTCCACGATCTCCTGGCGTCCTCCGTAGCTCAGGGCCAGAATCAACGTCAACCCGTTGTTCTTGGCCAGCGCCGCCCGCGTCTTCGCGAGCTGTTCCTGCACAAACTCGGGCAACCGATAAATCTGACCGATCGCTTCCAGCCGCACATTGTTGCGCGTCAACTCGCCAATCTCCCCCTTCAAAAACCGAGCCAAATACTTCATCAGCGTATCCACCTCGTCCTTCGGTCGATTCCAATTCTCGGAGGAGAAGGCGTAGAGGGTCAGATACTTGATCCCGACCTCGCCCGCCGCCCGGACCACGGCGCGCACGGACTCCACCCCGTTCCGATGGCCCTCGATGCGCGGCAAATGGCGTTCCTTCGCCCAACGCCCATTCCCGTCCATGATGATCGCCACATGGGACGGGAGAATCGCCCGCGCTTGGGCACTGAGCTGAGTCGGAGGATGAGCCGTCATCGTGGTTGTCTCGCGTCAGACATGCCGGGCACCCCACCGCGACGGTCTCCCGGCAGCCGTCCGCTCCGGGGGACGCCCACCGGCTGGAGCTGGACCCGACGGGGCGCGCCGGGGCTGCCGCCGCTCACCCCTCCCGGTGCTTCCCCCGCCTTCACACAAAAATCGTCTGGTCGCGCCCGGGGCCGACCGAGGCGATGGACAACCGGGCCCCGGTGAGTTCGGCGATGGCCTTCAGGTAGGCCCGCGTCTTGGCTGGCAGCCGCTTCCACTCGCGGATGTCGTGGGTGGGCGTTCGCCAACCCGGGAATTCGACGTAGACGGGCTCGCACCGGGCGAGCAACTCGCTGTCATTGGGGAGGTAATCGAGTCGCCTGCCCTCCGCGCGATAGGCCACGCACACCCGGATCACTTCGACCGAATCCAGCCCATCGATGTTCGTCACTGCCAGCTCGTCGATCCCGTTGACCATGGCCGCCTGCTGGGTCGCCACCGCATCGAACCACCCGCACCGTCGCGGCCGGCCCGTGGTCGCTCCGAACTCCCGGCCCATGGCGTGCAGCATGTCGGCAATGTCCGCGTTCTCGGTCGGCAGCGGCCCCTCTCCCACCCGCGTGGTATAGGCCTTCATCACCCCGACCACCCGGTCCATGCGGTTGGGAGGAACGCCCGATCCGGTGCAGGCCCCGCCCGAGGTCGTGTTCGAAGAGGTCACAAACGGATACGTCCCGTGGTCGATGTCCAAGAACGTCCCCTGCGCCCCTTCGAAGAGCATTTCTTTGCCCGCGCGCATGGCCTCGTGCAGCAGCACCACCGTGTTCGTCACGAAGGGTCGCAGGCGATCCCCCGCCGCCCGATAGCTTTCCAGCACCTTCTTGAAGGACAATGGCCGCACCCCAAAAGCCTTCAGGACCTCGTTGTTCTCCTTGATCCGCAGCCGCAGCTTGGTCTCGAACCGCTCCGGGTTGACCAGATCGATCATCCGCAATCCCACGCGCGCCGCCTTATCCCCGTAAGCGGGGCCAATCCCGCGCTTTGTCGTCCCAATCCTGTGCTTCCCTTTGCGAATCTCGCGGTGTTCGTCCAGTTCCCGGTGATAAGGCAGGACCACGTGCGCAATGTCGCTCACGAACAACTTCCCCTCCACCTTCACCCCCAGGGCCGCCAAATCGTCAATCTCCTGCACCAGGCTCACCGGATCCACCACCACCCCGTTCCCGATCACACACCGCGTCCCCCGCCGCAAGATCCCCGACGGCACCAGGTGCAGCACATACTTCTGTCGCCCGATGAACACCGTGTGTCCCGCATTGTTGCCCCCCTGGGTCCGTACCACCACCTCGGCACGCTCCGTGAGCACATCGATGATCTTGCCCTTGCCTTCGTCACCCCACTGGGCGCCGATGAGTATCGTATTGGCCATAAGAATCGGCGCGGGCAACAAAAAGCCCCGACATGCAAATTCGGGGCCTGCCACGCGCTATTTGCAGTAAACTAATAAGGACCCAGCCCCCTCAGTGTCAACGCAGCAATTCTCATTTTGAAACCCGGACGGCCCCTCACCCGGCCTTTGGCCACCCTCTCCCCGCGCCTTCTATAGCAGAAGGCAGCCGAGGCGCGGGGAGAAAATGCCCCGATCAGAATCGCGCATCGAACCCATGGACCGAAGTGATTCCCCCTCTCCCTCTCTCCCTCCCCCCAACCTGAGTCATCGCTGCGCTGGAAACGGTTGGTGGGAGGGACGGGGTGAGGGGTGACGGTTCCTGGGTAGCATCCAAGTCGAACGGACCGACGCGCATGGGGACCATAAACCGGGCGGACCGGGAGCAAGGGCAAGGGCACGAAATCTGCCTCTTGCACTCTGCCTTCTGCCTTTCCGGTTCATGGAGAGAACGTCTTCCCCGCGCAGGTTCCCAACCGGCGCTCAGAGCTTGGGCGCGATCTTCGTGTCCACGTACTTCCCCAGACAGTTGTTGCAGCAGAAATGCACGGCCTCCGCCTTCGTCACATACAGCACATGCTTGGCGCTCGCAGGCTCGTTGCTCTCGGGACACGTCCCCGGCTTCTTGTCCACCATGACAATGTTGTTGGCCTTGCGGTACTTGGCCTGGCAGTTCTCGCAGCAGAAGTTCACCTGCTTGCCATGGTGCACCAACGCCACCGCCGGGTTCGTGTCCTTGCCGCTAAGCGGGCACTTGGCAGCCGCGTCTACTTTCACCGGAGCCACGTTGTGCTTCTTCGCATAGCTCGCCTGGCAATCCCCGCAACAGAAATACACCGCCTCGGTCGTCACCTGCAGCAGCCGACTCTCCTTCTTCGCGTCCTTGCCGCTGATCGGACACTTGCCCGGCTCGGTCTCCTTCAGGTTCAGGCTCTTTTCGTAGCTGGCCACGCACTTCTTACAACAGAAGGCGACCTCTTTGCCATTAACGTTCAGGGTGACCTTGGCATCCGCCGGTTCACCGCTGACCGGGCACTTGGCGGCGTCAGCCGCAAAGGTGGAAACGCTGAGAGAAACGGCCAAGCCAGCCGCTAGGAGGAGTTTTTTCATAATGATGGTTATTAGGCGGCGCAGAATAGTGCCGAACCCCGCCGGGCGCAAGTGCAGGAATGGCCATCCCGGCAGTTCATATTGAAGAAAGGAGTTCCCCTCTCCCTTGCTCCCTCCCCCCAACCTGAGTCATCGCTTCGCTGGCAACGGTTGGGGGGAGGGACTGGGCGGTGGTTCATGGAGAGGTTCCGCGCAACTTCGGGCCGGGTGGGCGATCGTTGAACCAACCCGCTACGTAAGTGCTTGGAAATCGAAGCAAATACGCCCGCTTTCGCCCCCGATAGCGACCCCGACCTGATTCAGCGCCATCCCGTGCTGGACGAGTCGGCGGGAATTCCGTAGCCTGCGCCCATGTCGAAGGCGGCCAAAGCCTCCAGCACGGCGTCCTCCGTTCCCGCGGAGTTGCCGTTCGAGGTGGCGTTGCAGAAACTGGAAAGCATTGTAGAGTCGATGGAAGCGGACGATCTGCCGCTGGAAACACTCTTGCTCCGCTTCGAAGAGGGCACCCGGTTGGCCCGGGTGTGCCAGGCCCGCTTGGCGGAGGCCGAAATTAAGATCCAACAACTCGAACAGACCGCCGGGGGCGATCTCGCACTGAGGCCCCTACCCACCGGCAACCAAGAAACCGCCTAACCTGCTCATGAGCCGATACCTCGACATGGTCGACAGCCCCGCGCACGTCAAGAAGCTCACCCTGCCCCAACTCGGCCATCTGGCCGAGGAAGTGCGCCAGGAGCTCATCACCGTCCTCTCCCGCAACGGCGGACACCTCGGCCCCAACCTCGGCGTGGTCGAACTCACCATCGCCCTCCACCGCGTCTTCGAAACCCCCAAAGACAAGTTCGTCTGGGACGTCAGCCACCAGGTCTACGTCCACAAGCTCCTCACCGGCCGCAAGAGCCGCTTCGAGACCATCCGCACGACCGACGGCCTCAATGGGTTCGCCCTCCGGACGGAAAGCGAGCACGACTGCTACGGAGCCGGGCACGCGGGGACCGCCCTCTCCGCCGCTCTCGGCATGTGCGCCGCCCGCGACCAGCGCAAGAGCGACGAACATGTGGTGTGCATCTTCGGGGACGCCGCGTTGACCAACGGCATCTCGTTCGAGGCCCTCAACAACATCAGCCACACCACCAAGCGCTTTATCGGCATCCTCAACGACAACGAGTGGAGCATCGCCAAGAACGTCGGCGCCATCGCCACCTACCTCAACCGGCTGATCACTCACCCAGGCTACAACCGCCTCCAAAAGGACTTCGCCTATTGGCTCCGGCGTCTCCCCAAGGGCGACAAGATCAGCCAGATGGGCCACAAAGCCGAGGAAGCCGTCAAGGGCGTGGTTGGCAATATCACCCTCGAACCCGCCCGCCCTGGAGCCGCCACCGACGGCCGGGGCGGCTTCGGAAGCAGCCTCATCTTCGAGGAGTTCGGCCTCCGCTACCTCGGCCCCATCGACGGCCACGACCTCCCCCTCCTCCTCAACACCCTCGAGTTCGCCAAACAAAGCGATCACCCCGTCGTCATCCACGTTCTCACCCGCAAAGGCAAAGGCTACGAGGCCGCCCTGCAGCACCCGGAAAAGTTCCACGGCCTCGGGCCCTACAACATCGAAACCGGCGAAACCCCGCCCCCCAAACCCGGAACACCCCCCAATTGGCAGGACGTCTTCGGCCAAGCCCTCGTCCGCCTCTGCGAACGCGACAATTCCCTCGTCGGCATCACCGCCGCCATGCCCACCGGCACCGGCCTCAAGTTCCTCGAAAAGGCCATGCCGCAACGCTACTACGACGTCGGCATCGCCGAAGAACACGCCGTCCTCTTCGCCGCCGGGATGGCCACCATGGGCTTCCGCCCCGTCTGCGCCATCTACTCCACCTTCCTCCAACGCGGCTACGACTGCATCATCCACGACGTCGCCCTCCAGCAACTGCCGGTCATCTTTTGCATGGACCGGGCGGGGCTCTCCGCCAACGACGGGCCCACTCACCACGGCCTCTTCGATATCGCGTTCCTCCGCTGCGTCCCGAACTTGATCGGCATGGCCCCCAAGGACGAGGATGAACTGGTGGACATGATGTTCACCGCCAGCCGCCAGCGCCTCCCCGTGGCCATCCGCTACCCCCGCGGACCCGCTGAGGGGGTCCCGGTCAAGGAGGAGCCCCAGTTGCTCGAGATCGGCAAGGCCGAAGTCCTGCGCCCCTTCCAAGGCCGGCCCGGCCCTAAGGTCACCCTCTTCGCCCTCGGCAACATGCAGGCCCTCGCCCGCACCATCGCCGCCGAACTCGCCCCGGACGACCTCGACGTCGCCATCGTCAACCCGCGCTTCTTCAAACCCATCGACCAAGGCACCCACACCTTCTTCGGCCAGGCCTCCGACGTCGTGGTCACCCTCGAGGATCACGTCCTCGCAGGCGGCTATGGCAGCGCCGTCCTCGAATTGTTCAGCGCCCAGCGCATCGCCACCCCAGTCGTCCGCATCGGCTGGCCCGACCAGTTCGTCGAACACGCCACCACCGTCGATTACCTGCGGGAAAAGCACGGCCTGACCGCCGCCAATGCCCTCGCCCAAATCCGCCAGTCCCTCCAGACCCCCCAGTCCCTGCGCGCCCTCGCCCACGCCTAGATCGCCCCTCTCTCGCCCCTCATTGTAACCCTCAACCTCCTTCCATGCCTTACACGACCTGCTCCGTTCCGACCGGCGGCACCATCTCCATCGCCAACGGTAAACTCCAAGTCCCGGATCAACCCATCATCCCCTTCATCCGCGGGGACGGCACCGGCCCCGATATCTGGGCCGCCAGCGTCCGCGTGTTCGACGCCGCCGTGCAAAAAGCCTACGGCGGCGCCCGCCGCGTCGCCTGGATGGAAGTCTTCGCCGGCGAGGAATCGTTCAAACGCTTCAACACCTGGTTGCCCGACGACACCGTCGAGGCCTTCCGAGAATTCCTCGTCGGCATCAAAGGCCCCCTCACCACCCCGGTCGGCGGCGGCATCCGCTCCCTCAACGTCGCCCTCCGCCAACTGCTCGACCTCTACGTCTGCCTCCGGCCCGTCCAATACTTCAACGGCGTGCCCAGCCCGGTCAAACACCCCGAGAAGGTCAACATGGTCATCTTCCGGGAAAACACCGAGGACATCTACGCCGGCATCGAATATCCCGGAGGCAGCCCCGAAGCCCAAAAACTCCTCGACTTCATCGCCCGCGAGTTCCCCAAGGACTTCAACAAGATCCGCTTCGGCACGCGCGACAAAGCCCAGGCCTTCTGGCAGCTCGTGGGCAATGCAACCGCCGACCCCGCCATCAACGTCGGGCTCGGCATCAAGCCGGTCAGCGCCTCCGGCACCGTCCGCCTCGTCCACAGCGCCATCAGCTATGCCATCAAGTTCAACCGCCGCAGCGTCACCCTCGTCCACAAGGGCAATATCATGAAGTTCACCGAAGGCGCCTTCCGCGACTGGGGCTACCAGGTCGCCAAGGACCACTTCGGCGCGGTCGAACTCGACGGCGGCCCCTGGTGCAAAATCCCCGAAGGCAAACCCGGCGCCGGCCTCGTCATCAAAGACGCCATCGCCGACATCACCCTCCAGCAAGTCCTCACCCGCCCCAACGAGTTCGATGTCATCGCCACCCTCAACCTCAACGGCGATTACCTCAGCGACGCCCTCGCCGCCCAGGTCGGAGGCATCGGGATCGCCCCCGGCGGCAATATCAATTACATCACCGGCCACGCCATCTTCGAAGCCACCCACGGCACCGCCCCCAAATATGCCAACAAGGACGTCGTCAACCCGGGCTCCGTCGTCCTCAGCGGCGAAATGATGTTCCGCCACCTCGGCTGGATCGAAGCCGCCGACCTCATCCTCAAGGGCCTTAACGGCGCCATCGCCAGCCGCCGCGTCACCTACGACTTCGCCCGCCTCACCCAAGGCGCCACCGAAATCAAATGCTCCGAATTCGGCGATAACATCATCGCTCATATGTAGCACCCGCGAGGATGGCACTCCGCGTGCTTCCATCGTTGCTACATAAGATCGAGAACCTAACAAGATCCAAATTCGTTATGCCGAAGCCAACCAAGACCCCCACCCGCAAACCCGCAGCCAAAGCCAAAGACCTCTCCCCCCGCAAGTCCGTCAAAGGCGGTGCCGTCCGCCTCGGCGGCGGTTCCCTCGGCTCCGGTGGCAACTTCACCATCCAATCGCGCGACCAGTAACCCTCCACCTCCGTCCCTTCCCTCTCGCCGCACGGCGGGCCCGATCGCTCCCCGATCTCGCCCGCCGTGCGCGCTTCTCCTACGACGCCCTCCCTGACGGGAGATCCTCGGAGATCTTCAGGGCACCAGTACGACCCGGTAGAACCGCCGGCCCGCCGCCGACCCCGCGTCCACCCATGCCGCCACCCCGGCGCGGCACGTCGCCGTCCCTACCTCTTCCCACCGCATGAGATCGTCCGACCGATCCACCCGGTATCGCGCCCCCTCCTCCCCGCTCCACTCCAACCGGAAGCCTTCCCCCGTCCACCGCGCCAACCCCGCCTCCAAGCGCGCTGGCTGAGGCTCCCGTCCGATCACCTCCACCGCCGCGTCCGCCAACCGGAAAGTCTCGTAGCCATCCCGTGTGACCTCCGCGTCCGACACCGTCACCGGCCAAAGGTATCGCTCGGCCACCCCAGGCTGCACGGCGAACCTCAACTCCGCCAGCACCCCGTTCGACCCCGCCCACGGCGTCGCGCTAATGGCCGCAAATGACACCCGCCCACTCTGCCGCTCATATCCCCCCTGCCCAGGCGCCACATTCCATACGACAAGAGAGACAGGCCCAACCAAATCCCCCGCCACATGGGACAGGCTGTCCACCAAACGCAGCGCGTTGGTTGGGTAGACCAGGGAAAACGACGCACCCGCAGGTGCGAAGTCGAGATCCTGCAACTGAACTTTTACGACAAGAATCTGACCTGCCTCAACCCGGACTGCGGATGACGTCAGCGTCAGCACGTTCACAAGTGGTCCCACTGGACCTTCCTTCAACGACTGGCTCTTGATCGGCCCCTTCCTCCCCTTGAGTCCAGGAGGGGGTGCTGGAGGACCGTCCAGACCAACGATTACACGTAGAACTCGAATGACATCCCCTGAGTCCAAATCGGAGCTTCCGTTGAGGTCGTTGCCTGTCACATCCCATGCTCGAACCTCATCTAAACCGGTCACCAGTCGTTGGATCAAGGTTGCGTCACCCACGTCCAACCGGGAATTTCCGTTGTTGTCTCCTTTCACCCGGCGCGCCAGGACCATAGCCGACCCTCCTTCCTCGTGGGTCCCAGTCGTCAGTCTGTTTCCCTGTGGGTCTGCAACGTCCTGGACGTCAGGGATCGCCATCGTTGCTGTTGGTCCCGGCACACTCCTGGCCCTAAGACTGAGGTCGCCCAGAAACTGTTTTCCCCCAGGTAGTGCGGTAGCCGGTAGCGAAAAAGTGCCTCGTACCTCTCCTCCTGTCCCCGTGTTTATGGTCCGTATTGCGGTGTCTAGGCCGTCACTCCAGGTGAATTGAGGGTCTGCTAAGACCGCTGCATCATACCGAACACGGAAGCTCATTCCCCCGACATCGCCTAGACTGCTCAGGTCAAGAGGGAAGTGGATTCGCTGTCCCTCGATCACCTCCCCCCCGTTTCCAACCGTAAGGGTTCGGCTGGGCACCCACGTAGCGACGACTTCCGCAACAGACTCGTTCCCAGCCTGGTCACGAGCGAACACTCTGAATCGGTTATTGCCAGCACGCAGTACCAGTCCCCCAACTTCGAACCGTCCACCTAACAAGTCCAGAGTCCCCATTGGCGTTCCATCGCGCTCCCAGCGAACCTCTATCACCCCAACGTTGTCAGACACACCACCGCTAAGCACTGCGTTCTCGACGGGTGTTGGCCCGCCCAGCGGACCATCCAGAGCAACCAAAGGCGCCTCGATATCTCTAAAGTGAGCGACAACGACCATGTTTGTAGTTATCGTCACAGACTTTGGGTTCGTGTTACCTATCACATCGCCACTCCAACCCGTAAACGCGAATCCAGCCTCAGGTTCGGCGAGCATGTCCACAACGCTCCCATCCGCGTACACCGTGAGCGAAGGGGTCAGAACCACTTTGCCCCGGGCTGCGGCTGACACACTGACATTCCATCCTCGGATGAACGCCGCGCCGACAACTCTGTTGGTATCCATCGCCAACGCCAACGGATTGAGATCCCCACCGGCGTCGCCACTCCAACCAGCAAACAGGTAGCCCGGATCAGGATGCGCCCACAATTCGGTGGTGCTTCCGACCTCGAAGACGCTGCCTTCCGGGATCACCCGCACTGATCCGTGCTCAGTCGGTGCGATGACCAAGCTAGCAACTACCGCCAGCGAAGCGGAGGATGACCGGTTGGTGCCGAGATCATTCCAGACGTCGACCGAATAACTCCCCGCGCTCTGCGGCGCCACCCTTGAAAGCACGATCTCCGGGGAGGTCATCCCTTCTAGAACAACTCCGTCTCTTAACCACTGGTACTTCAGGAGAGGGTATCCTGTCGCTATGACTTCCACCTTGGCTTCCTGGCCCCAGACTGCAGTCACGGAAGCAGGGCCATCGACAACAACCGGAAGGAGACTTCTCGTCAGATGGACCGACCTCAGGCCCGCGATCAACGACGGTGGGGATGGTGGCTCACCTGCTCCACCCAGGACCACCGCCGTCGGGGTAGACGCGCCAAACTTGGAGCCTTTAATAACCGCTTCCTCGAACGCGCTTCCGTAGCCACTCTCCCAAACTCGAATCTGCACTTGCGCCAACTGCCCACCGCCCACGGACGGTACATACCTTACCCCGCCGGAGAACACTCCCGCCATGGCTCCCGAGAGGAATGGCACCGCCGCACCTACAGCCTCCAACTGCTCCACGGTAGGTCCCGCGTAGAGCTGCACGAGGAACGCCGGTCCGCTTACCCGGGTGAATCCGTCAAGGTCAAACACAGCACTGGCCGATCCGTTCGCGAAGTTCACCGACCCGCCCGTTTGGTCATCCACCTGAAGCACGGCCGGTTCGCTCATAACACTTCCGAGAGAATTCCAGATCCGTGCGGTATACGTTCCAGATTGATGATGCCGGACGTTTGTCAGACTCAATGAAAGCTCGTTGGACCCCGGGATCTCCACACCGTTGAAGTGCCACTGACATTCAAGAGGGCTGTGCCCATAAGCTTCGAGGCGAAACTGGACGTTGGACCCGGTTCGCACCGTCGTGTAAGCAATGGGTTGCGTCGTGATACGCGGAGGTCGCCGTATCTGCAATGTGGCGTCCGCGCTAGCGACCGTTGCACCCCCGGACCAAACCGTCACGGTATACACACCCTCCTGAGCATCCGAGCACCGAATGAGGTTGAGCACGGGCAATCGAGACCCCGTTACATTTGGCCCGTCCGTGAGATCTACTCCGTCCTTTTGCCATTGGTAGTGGAAGGATCCAATACCTGCCACGCCAACGCTGAATGAACTCGAGGCGCCTTCGTCCACGACTAGGTGTCGGGGTTGGTCAACGATCTGCGGCAGTTGCGGTTCGGCCAGGTCGCAATTGATCTCAATCGCGAGATTGTCACCCCAGACAGCATGATCACCATCACCGATGAGGAAGAGGAACTCGTCGCCGACCTTTGCTAGCACGTTTGTTTCAAACCTCGCCGCTTGTCCAAACCCAGCTGGAATGTTCAGAGTCCCAAGCTCCCGGGCGCCATGGCGAACCCGAACAAGCATACTGCTCGCGTCACTATCCACGATTCGAAAGCTAGACTCAATCCGAACCACAGCTTCCGTTGGAGCGACCCATTTTACCGCTGCCACGGCTCCATTCACTCCGGGTACACCCCAGATCTCGCCAGGCCTGACTCGGAATGCACCCAGGTTAACCGCCGCCGACAGTGGGTTGCGGAGTACCCCGGGCAGCCCGTATGGCATTCGCGGTTCACTCCACCTATGAAAACCTTCACTGGACTTGAAGACGTTGGTGAAGGCTTGAAAGTCCTCGCTTCTCGAGTCCATACGTTCCAACCATCCCAGGGTCCAATTGCGGTGAGGGTTTCTTTGGCTTGAAAAGGCCCCTGCAAGCGACATACTAGGAAAGTCCGTAGGGTGAGCGCTGTTCACCTCGATAACATACGGCCCCAGCGTCCTGCTGCCGTGTGTGTTGGCCAATCGAAGCATGTAGGCCCCACCCTGCGATGGTTGCACGTTCGGGATCACAAGCGTTGGACCTATGGCTCCCTCCATTGCAAATCCCTCTCTTGACCAGTTCGCTTGCGCCGAGCTGATATCCGTTGCGACGACCTCGAAAGCGACCCGTTCCCCAGCTGAAACAAGGCGGTAGGGTGTCGGTTCTTGGATGATGATCGGGAAAGGCCTAACCGTCAGAGTCGCGGCAGCCGATCGTGTCTCTCCTCCAGGACCAGCAACCACAAGTACATAATCCCCGGCGTCCGAAACTAACGCTGGTGAGATCTTCAGGGACAGGCTCGCAGCCCCGCCAAACCGTGCACTGTCGCTAACAGGCTCACCATCCTTCAGCCAGGTGAAGGTCAGCGGTCCTGCTCCGCTAACGGCGGCGCTCAGTGTCGCAGGCTCGCCCTGAAGGACTTCCGTAGAGGCTGGCTGTGTGTCAATGTTCGGGCGCCCTGTCATGCCGTAATCGAACGAGATCTCCGCTGCAAGGTTGTCACCCCATACTGCCTGGTCGCCGTCAGCGACCACGAAGTAGAGGTGCTCACCCTTCTTTACGAACAGAGATCTAGACAACGTTTCCGTTTGGCCATAGCCGGATGCCACCTCGATTACGTCCAGACGTGCGCCCTCGTGAAGGAACTCCACAAGCATGTTGCTGGCCATCCCGTCCACGATGGTGAACCTCCCGTCAACACGGAGCATGCCATCCGCCGGCACTGTCCACATGAACACGGCACGCAACCCCCCGACCCCCGGGACCGCCCAGATTTGACCGCTCTCAACGTGGAACGAGCCTAAATCCACCCTGGCGCTATTTCCGTTCCTGAGCACCGCCGGTAAGCCATAGGCCCTGGATGGTTCGCTCCACCGCTCGAAACCCTCGGCTGTCGTGAAGAAATTCGTGAAATGGTGAACCTGGGAGTGCTCAACCGCGCCATGCTCAATCCAACCTAGTGTCCAGTTGCTGTGAGGATTAGCACCAGTAGAGAATCCATCCTTCAGCGACATCGCCGCTGTCACCACATCCACCCTCGAAGGCGCGCTCTCATCGCTCCGCCCTCCCTCGGATGCAACGACAGTGTATTCTCCGGAATCGCCAATCGTCGCCCCGATTATGCGCAAATGGGGGGTTGATGATCCAGAAACTCGTACATCATCAACGAGGTTTGTCCCTGAATGGCGCCATTGATAGCTCGGTGCGAGGAATCCGCTCTGCTCTGCCCTAAACTCGAAGCCCTTGCCAAGCGGCACGACCTGTTCAGATGGAACCACGTTGACATCCGTTGGGATGTCCTGGTAGCGGACACCAAACGAGACGCCCACGCCGTTGTTGCCAGGCGAAGCCTCCACGTAACTGATGATCACCGTAACTTTATCAGCAATCTCCAGGTTTAGATTTGTGGCCATTACAAGGCTGCCCGAGCCATCCAATGGAAGTTCCTCGGCCAGCAGTGTTAGGTCATTCTTGAGAACCTCCACCTGCATCCTAGCCCCCCCAACGGCTAGCGCCTGGAATGCCCCCTGGACGCCTGCTGTACCACGCAGTGGTGCTATCCACCTGATGAAAACAGATTGACCATCTTGTCCCGGGGTGGCCCAGGCCTGCCCGGGGGCGGCACGAAACCCACTGGCCACGTAGTCGTCAGAGCTATCATTTCTGAATATGGCCGGAAGACCGTCCGCTGAGTCCAAGAACCAAGTGAGCAGTCCATCGGGTGTCATGACTACCGAGGAGAACGTCACGAGGTCCCTATTCGCGCCGGTTGTCTGTCCGCACGTCCAACTTCCGGCTGGATTCGACGAAGTCGAAAGGTCCCTAGCGAAGTCGAATGCAGGAAACTCCTGAGCACGCCCATCGGTTTGTAAGGGTCCACCCAAGACGGCAGCAAGGCAAACGAGCAATGGAGATGATTCGATTTTATGCATAAGTCAAGCCGAGCGGCAACGATGCAGAACTTCACTCTTTGTGATCGATACGCTCATTCAATCATGGTGCTGGCATGTGTCAAGAGTCCGCTGGGCGGCCATGGGAAGGCGCTAGGGATGCTTTTTCGACACCCTGCATCTCACTCCCCAGAGCCTCAAGTGCGGTCTGTGCTGCTGTGAAAGCCTCAGCAGGGCCTCGCTCCTCGATCAAGGTCACTCATTTGAATGAAATACTTCAATGTTCGCCTTTTTTGACTCCACCTTCCCGTAGTCGTTTGAGACGACCGCCGAATAGAGCCCAGCCTGTGCTGGCATCAGCCTAGGCAACAGGAGCGTCCGGTTTGTCTGGGAGGCCAACTCGTGCCCGTCGTGCTTCCACTGCACAAATAATGGCTCGTCTCCTTCGGCCTCAACCGTGAGTCTGAGTTCCTCCCCTGCTTTAATGCGCTGAGCCTTCGGGTGCTCTAGGATCCTCGTGCCTTTCGCATCTGGGTAGGAGAGGTTCACGTCGAATCCCAGGTTATCGCCCCAAGGAGAACCGTCCCCATTGGCCACAACGAATAAGATTTCCTCGCCCTTCTGAACGAGAAGGTTCGTAGTCAGACCTACTCCTTCACCTAGCCCAGGTGGAACGACAAGGGATACAACGTCCTCATCCCTCAGTCGGATCGTAACGTCTTTGTGGCTTCCCAAGCCGTCAATGCTGGTAAGTGTGGTCCTCAGCAACAACCGGCCGCTTGCGGGGATGGTCCAGCGCAGGGCAACCAGTGTATTCGACGGACCCGGAACCACCCAGATTTGACCAGCCGCGGCGCAAAACGCATCCGCTAGCCTGATCGTCTCGACTCGAGGGTTTCGCAACACCGCGGGGAGGCCGTATTGGTTGGAGCCGTTGTTCCAGCGTTGGAAGCCTTCGGAGGTGAAGGAGTGGCTGGGGAGCGGGGTGAAGTTGGTCAGGAGGGTGAAGGGGGGTGAGTGGGAGGGGTCGAGTTCCATGGAGCCGAAGGCCCAGCCGGCGTGGGGGTTGGCGGTGGCGGAGAATCCGTCGGCGATGGTGTAGGTGGGGACGGGGGGTTGGACGGTCAAGGGAACGGGGCCGCTGGAGGCGGTGCGGTCGCCTTCGGTGGCGGTGACTTCATAGTGGCCGGCATGGGTTTCCGCGATGTTGGTCAGGGTGAGGGTGCTGGTTTCCACCCCGCGGTGGAGGGGGCTTTCGCGGAGGGGTTGCCCGTTATGGTTCCAGCGGATGACGGGGCGGATGAAGCCGGTGAGGTGGGCACGGAGGACGAAGTTGGAGCCGAGGGTGGCGGTGGGCGGCGAGTCGGCGATCGCGATGGTCGGAGGTGGAGGCGGTCCATAATGGACCATCATCTGAACGCCGAGATGATCGCCGCCCTTGTGGTCATCGATGTCGGCGGCGAGGAGGGTGAGGGTGGAGCCGGCGCGGACGGCCAGGTTGGTTTCGAGGGTGCGGACGTCAGATTGGCCGGCCTGGATGGCAAAGGCCGCCAGGTTGACGTCGTCGTGGCGGGCGATCACGCGCAGGATGCCGGCGGGATGGTGGACGGGTTGGACGACGACGCGGAGGCGGACGAAGCCGTCGATGGGTGCGGTCCAGCGGACGGCGGCCGCGGCGTCGGTCTTGCCCGGTCGGAGCCAGAGTTCGCCTGGGGGGGCCATGAAATCCCCCACTGGGGCGGGGGAGCGGTGTCCGTTGTGGAAGACGCCCGGTCCCTCGTCGGGGAGGACGGGGTCGATCCAGCTTTGGAGTCCATCGGGCGTATGCCCGGCCTGGCTGAGCAGGCTGAACTGTCCGGAGCGGATGGCGACGGATCCATAGCTCCAGGGGGGGGCGGGGTTGCGGGTTGGGGAGAAGTCGCGGGAGGCTTCGTAGGTGGACCGGAGACTTCTGCCGGTGCCGGTCTGGGGGTCGAGGTGGGCTGGCTGGGCGGCGAACCCGGTCCCGGGCGGGGGTTGACTGGAGGCGGTCAGGGCGAGCACACCGGCGACGAGCAGGAGGCTAAGGGTGGCTGGGGCGGATCGCAGGGGGAGGCGCCAAGGGGAAGCAGGGGTGGTTCCGGAGAGGGGGTTGGATTCGGCCCAGTGGATCCAGCCGGCGAAGCCCCCGGAGACGAGGAGACTGAGGAGCATGGCCAGGAGGAAGGCCGAGGAGCCGGCGAGGGACCATCCTCCGAGGGCGGCGTGGAAGGCGCATTGGCCCGGGAGCGTGAGGAGGCTGAACACGGCGAGGCCGAGGCCGCGTTCTCGCCTTGGCGCGGTTCGCAGTTCCTCGACGGCTAAGGCTCCCAGGACCATGGAGGCGGCCAAGGCCAAATCCCAGCACCAGTAATCGGCGAACGCGTCCCAGGGGCTGGAGGCGGCCGTCCAGGCCGCCTCGGGGGGCACTCGGGCAGCTCCCCGCACGGCCGCCACGCTCCCGTAGAGGACGCCCACCAGGGAGCAGACCGTGCCGGCCACCGCCAAGCCTGAGGGCCGGAGGGGTTGGGGCGGGAGCCGATGGCGTGGGTGCGCTTCCAGCGATGCAAAGGCGGCGCGCACCGCGGGACGCCGCAGGATCACCAGGAGGAAGACGCCCAGGACGGGCCCCACCGGCAGCAGGCTGGGGGCCAGGCAGACCGCAAGAGCCCCCGCCATCGACAGGCCGTAGTGACGCAGGAACCGCATTCGGAGGGCCGCAATGGCGGAGAACACCAGCAACACGACCGTTTCCTCCTCCAATAAGCGAGCCACGGGGATCCAGTCGGCTGGCAACACGGCATGACGCTGAGCCAACCATGCTCCGAGGACGGTTCCGCCGGCGCCTCCCGCCGCTTCCAGGAAGAGGCGCAGGCCCGGCAAACCGAGGCCTGCGAGCGAAACGAACAGGAGGAGGCCGGAGGACAAGCCCAGGGCGCGCCGCACCGCCGGCGCGACCGCGGGGGACGAGCGGGTCCGGGCGCCCGGGGTGTTTTCGGATTCCAGGAAGGTCTCGATCTTGTCCTTGACCTCGCTGACTTGTTGGTAGCGCCGGGCCGGCTCTTTCTCGAGGGCCCTCAGGACCACCTCGTCCAGCCGCACATCCACCTGGACCTTGTGGGACGGCGGTTCGAGTTGGGCGTCGGGCAAGTCCCCGGTCAGCATCTGGTAGAACACGACACCCAAGGCGTAGATATCGGCTCGGTGATCGACCTCGCGGGGTCGTTCTTTCTGTTCGGGCGCCATGTAGTGGGGTGTGCCCATGACCTTGCCGGCGTCGCTGAGGACCGGGTCGGCCGTGGAGGCCACCCCGGTGCCTGCCGCCGGGTCGGTCCCGGCGGCGTTCCCCTGCCCTGCTTGTCCAAGGCCCATCAGTTTGGCCAACCCGAAATCCGCCACTTTGACTCGTCCCAACCGATCCAGGAGGATGTTTTCCGGTTTGATGTCGCGATGGACGATGCCATGGTCGTGGGCGAACTGGAGGGCATCGCAGATCTGGGGAACGATGGCGAGGGCCTCGCGCGGAGACACCCGGCCCGCGTCGAGGAGTTGACGGAGGTTGACGCCGTCCACGAGTTCCATGAGCAGGAAATAGAGGCTCTCGTGACCGCGGGCCTCCCCGCCGGAAGGATTGGTGGTTCCCGAGGGCCAGTCCACTCGACCGAAGTCGTGGATGGTAACAATGCCGGGATGATTCAGGCGGGCCAAGGCGCGGGCCTCGCGGGCGAACCGCCCAGCGAACGCGGGGTCGAGCCCGATGTCGGGGGGCAGGATCTTCAGCGCCACGAACCGGTCCAGCTCCTTCTGCCGGGCCCGATAGACGGCCCCCATCCCGCCCCGGCCGATGAACTCGAGAATCTCGAGTTGGGGGAAGACCGGGGCCAAGGCGGCCACGGTCGGCGGCAGGAACCGCGACCTGGCCGGATCCGCTTCGTCGCCCCAATCCGTCTGGCTCGCCTCCAGAAACCGCGCGGCGCAGCGGGGGCACACCCCCGCGGGAGAACCGGAAGGCATCGGCGACTGGCACTGCGGACAAGCGGGACCGTCAGCGTGGCTCATTTAATCCACCAATACGGAAAGGCAACGCGTTGTTACCGAGAATTTATCGGCAAGAGGTCACTTCTTCCGCAGGAGCAGGGCGCAATTCCAGGCCAGAAACTCGCGCACGACGGGGAAATGGATCAGGGCGGCCAGCTCCGTGTAGTAGCGAGGGGCGGCTTTAACGATCTCGAGCGTGCCTTGGCGACGAATCCGCCGGAGTGTCGTCCCGATGTAGGTGGGGAACAGGTTCACATGGGGCGTGTGCTTCCGCTCCCGCCGCGTCAATCGGTCGTAGACCCGCGGTCCCAGCCGAGGCCCCAGATAATGCCAGGGCGAGAACTCATGGCCACCCCAGGGCGAGAGCCAATTCGTCCAACTGAGGTAAAAATGGCCTCCAGGATTCAGCAGCCTCGCCATCTCATCGAGGAACTCGTTCGCCCGGGCCAGATGCTCCAGGACATTCGAGCAGATGACCAGGTCGTAGGACCCCAAGGCACCGAGGTCGTCGTGATCCAGGTTGATCAGCCGCAGGTTGGCTGTCGGGATTTCCGGCAGGAGGTAGTTGCCCTCGTCGGCATAGGTGACTTGGCACCCCCGGCGCGCGAACTGAGATCCGAGCAACCCGTGGCCGCACCCCAAGTCCAGGACCGTTGTTGGCGGTGTCAGGGGCACTCCCGCCCGCTCGATCCAGCGGACCGCGTCCGTGGCCTGGAGCACGTAGAAATCCGCATCGTCCCGGTGCCCCAAGAACTGGGCGATCAGGCGGTGGATGATCATGGCTTCACGACTTCCAGCAGGAAGAAGACCTCCTCGGGGGTCAGCCAGGTGGCCAGGAATCGCTCGTAGAGGACGGGTTCCAGGTTGATGAGGTGGTCCAGCCAACTGAGGGCGCGGAAGTTGCTGAAATGGAAGCGTTGGACCCGCACCTTGAACCGGGCCCGGCTGCCGTAGTTCGTCCGATGCCCCAGCTTCCAGCGCTCGTAGAAGCGAAGGCGCTTGCCCGTGATGTCCTCGTAGTTGTCGAACGAGCGAATGCCGAAGGGGATGCGATGGTCCGGCTCGCTGTAGTATTTGGTGCTGAGGAAGAATGGCACCCGGACATCGATCAGACCGCCGGGTTTGGCGATGCGGTGCAGTTCGGTCACCACCGCGTTGAAGTTCTGCAAGTGCTCGAGGATATGCGAGCAGAGGATGAAATCGAAGTGGCCGTCCGGGAACGGCCAGGGGTAGCGGTTGAGGTCCACGATCTGATTGCCACCGTGGTCAATCAGATCGACGTTCACCCAACCCGGTCGGAGATCGAGACCGCATCCGACGTTGAGGCGGTTGCCGCTCGGTGACGGCGTGCGGGCGAGCGTCATCGGGGCATGGCCGGCGCCCTACCGGTCCTTCCGCAACTGCTCGTCCCCTCGAGCGCGCACGGCGGGATCGACCTTCACGCCGATTTGGGCGAGGGCGGCTTCCAGGCGGACGTCGCCTGCGGTGTAACCCACCAGGGCGTTTGCGATCTTGCCGTCGCGGCCGATCACGAACTGGGTGGGGATGCCGGAAACCCCATACAGCTTGCGCGAGGCCCGCTCGTTGAAGGTGGCGGAACCGCGTTCGTTGGGATCACAGGAGAACTTGAGGTCGGGATACTTGTCCTGGTTGGCCTTGACCCATTCTTCGAACTTGGCCCGGGTGTCGCTCGTACAGGAGGCGAGGACCACCACTCCCTGGTCCGCGTAGTGCTTGGCCACCTCCTGGGTATGGGGCAGAGAGTTCAGACACGGCCCGCACCAGGTCGCCCAGAAATCGAGCACCACCACCTTGCCCTTGAAATCGGACAGGCGCACGTCCTTGCCCGCCACGTCCTGGGTCACAAAGTCGGGGGCCACCGCGCCAGCCTTGAGGAGTTCGACCTTCGGGGCTGGAGCGGCCGCCGGCAGGGGACGCACCCGGGCGGCGGCAACGCTCGGTTTGGCGGGTTCGCTTTGCTGGCCCAGGACCAAGGTGGCCAGCCCCAGTTGACTACTGAGGAGGATCAAACAACAAGCGGTCTTCATCGTTCTTGGGCTTTCTTGGGTATGGCTTGATGGCCGGCCGGGGCTGCGCGCCCACGCCGCCTCACACGGCCTGCGGCAGCCCCCACGGCGCACGACGCTCCCGATCCAAATAGCGATTGGCCTCGGCGTCGTCCGGGAAAACCTCCTTGACCGGGTCCCAGCGCAGCCGGCGCCCGACCCAGCGGGCGATGTTGCCCAAGTGGCAGACGGTGGCCGAACGATGCCCGATCTCCACGTCCGCCACCGGCCGGGCACGCGAGCGGACACAATCGATCCAGTTGGCGACGTGATCCTCGTTGACGCCGCGCGGGCGGTTGCGGAGGAGGTCTTCCACCAGCTCGTCGGGATCGGATTCGAGCGCGTTGCGGTTGATCCGCACGCTCCCGCGGTCGCTGATGAAGACGGCCCCGCCGTCCGGTCCGTCGCCCAGTTCCATGACGACATCGTTCGCGTAGCGCATGAACACTTTGGGGACGCTGCACAGTTTGTCCCCGCGCGCCTTCGGTTCGGGCGCCGTGTACGTCGGAGGCTCCATCTTGGGTCCCTCCGTCCAAATCTCGATCGGGCCCGATTCGTCCATGCCCAACGCCCATTGTACCTGGTCGAAGCCATGGGCGCCCCAGCCTGTCATTTCCCCGCCGGAGAACCAGCGGAACGAGAGCCAGCCGGGGTTGCCTCGAGGCACGAACAGTTCCTTGTGGTAAGCCACCAGCGGCGCCGGACCGCACCACATGTCCCAGTCCAGACCGTCCGGGATCGGCTCCGGCGGAAGCCCGTATTCCCAGGGGGTCGGGTAGTTGTGGGCGATGACGCGTGTCACTTTGCCCAGGCCGCCGCTGCGGATGAACTCGCATCCCATCCGGTTTCTGACCATGGACCGCTGCTGGCTGCCCACCTGCACGACCCGCCCGTACTTCCGGGCCGCCTGGACGATCATCCGCCCCTCGCGAATGGTCAGGGACATCGGCTTCTCGATGTAGAGGTCTTTCCCCGCCTGGCAGGCCTGCACACAGATGGGGCCCCGCCATTGCTCGGGGGTCGCGGTCACAATCGCATCCACATCCTTGCGCTCGAGCACCCGCCGGAAGTCCTGCACTCCCTCCCCGCCATACTTGGCCGCCTGCTCCTTCGCCCTCGGCAGCAGGACGTCCGCCACCGCCACCACCTTGACGCCCGGCCGCCGGGCCGCCGCCGCCAGCACCCCGCTCCCCTGCCGCCCAATCCCAATCCCCGCCACCCGGATCGTGCCCGCCGCCCCCGGCTGGCCCTCCGCCCCCAGCACCCATCGCGGAACCACCTGGGGCACCCCCAGCAGAACCGCCGAAGCCGCCGTTCGCGTTAGAAAAGCACGTCGGGTCACCGCCGAAGGCCGAGGAAGAGATGGTTTGGATTTCATAGCATCGACACAGTTTAGGGTTCAGGCGGATCGCCAGCGAAGCTCGGCGACCTCGCCCTGTTGCGGATGACTGGGGTCCACGGTGCGAAGCTCCAAACGGACCCCGTCAGCCACGAAGAGCGCATGGACCCAGCCACTCGGCCGGCCCTTCTCGAAGACGTAGGCCACCGGTGGGAGATTCACCAGGTGCAGCCCGCCGGGCGTTTGCTCCCGCTTCCACACGTGGGTATGGCCATACACGTAAAGCTTCACCTGGCGCCGCGCCTCCAGCACCGCCAACAACGCCTGGGAGTCGCGCAGCCCGGATCTCACCTCCCCCGACTCGAGATGGTGATGACCGAGCACCACGGCGGGCTTGTCCCCATGCCGGTCGAGCGCCTGCGCTAACCACTCGAGTTGGGCCGGACCCAACCGTCCAGGCGTCTGGTTGGTCACCTCCAACGAATCCAATAGAAACAGATTGACCCGCGGCGTCCGCAGCACCGCCACCTGCCGGTCGGACGGGGATCCTGGTTCCGGCGTGCCCCCGCCGACCACCGCTCGAAACTGCTCGCGCTGATCATGGTTGCCGAGCGTACACCACACCGGCACGCCCGACGCTCGCACCGGTTCGAGGAGCGAGACCAACGTGCGATAGTCCCCACTCTCTCCCTTCAGCAACGCGCAATCGCCGTTGATGATCGCGCCCGCCAAACGCCGGCGCCCCTCCCCTAACTCCCGGCCTACCCGCTCCAGATGCCCGGCCATTCGCACCTCGCGCGTCACGCTCGCCGGATCCGCCGCGATGTGGGTGTCAGCCAGGAACGCCCAGGAATCCAGGTCTTTGCGCCCGGGTTGGCCGCGGGCCGCCTGGGGGCCGGCGCAACCGGCCGCCGCCAGCAACGCGGCCTGCAAGAGGAAACCACGGCGCGTGAGCGGGGGAAGCTGTATCGGCATAAGGCAGGGTCGCGGGCGAGTTGGCGATGATGGTGGTGGCCGGTTGCTGGAGCGCACTCTACCTCGGGTCTCCTGCCGTCAGCAAGCCCCCTCTCCCAGCCCGAATCCTCGCCGAAGCCCCTCGATCTCTCTCCTCCGTCGGACGGAGGAGAGGGAGATCAGTCAGCGACGGCATCCTCGGTTCCATTGCCGCCTCCGGGCTGGGCCGACTGGACTTCGGGGGAAACGACGGCATGATGGCGGCCGCAGAAGTCCCCGTTCTATGCGCAGCCTCGACCCAGTCATGGCCCCGGCGATGAACCGACGCCGCTTGGCCTTGCTCGGCATCCTCTGGCTCGGGCTCCTCCTCCCGCTGGCCGCTCACGAGACGGCTCGGGCCCCGCGTCTCCTGGTCCAACCGGCCCTCGGGGTCGCGGTGGAACGTCTGCATGCGCTCCACCGCCAGACCGGCTGCCAGGTCGTGCGCATCCACGGCGCCTTGGGTGGCGTGACGGTGCTCGCAGCGCCCCCCGGAACCCCCATCGCCCCACTCGCCCAACTCTACCAGGCCAGCGGCCTGGTGCGCTTCGCCGAACCGGACTCGCCGCTCTACCCGCGCCGCGATCCCGATGACCCCGCTTACGTCCAAGGCACGCAGTGGCACCTGCACAACACCGGCCAAGACGGGGGGCTGCCCGATGCTGACATCGATGCGCCGGAGGGGTGGGACCTGATCCGCGATGCCCCCGACATTGTGGTGGCGGTGGTCGACAGCGGCGTTCGCCTCACCCACGAAGACCTCGCCGAGAACCTCTGGATCCATCCCGGAGAGACGCCCGGGAACGGCCTCGATGACGACGGCAACGGCTATGTTGACGACCTGCACGGCATCGACGCGCTCGAGCAAACGGGCGATCCGACCGATGACCTCGGGCACGGGACGCAAGTGGCGGGGTTGATCGGGGCGGTGGGCAACAATCAACGCGGCGGCTCCGGCGTGGCCTGGAGGGTGCGACTGATGCCCCTCCGCTTCATGGATGCCCACGGCTCCGGATCGGTGTCGGACGCCGTCGCCTGTCTCGAGTACGCCCTGCTCCATGGCGCGGACATCGTCAATTGCAGTTGGGGCGGCGCCCGGGCGTCGGTCGCCCTCGAGACCGCCTTGCAGCAGTTGTGTGGCGCCGGCGTGATCATCGTGGCGGCTGCGGGCAACGAAGGTCGGGACCTCGATCTTGAGCCTGAGTACCCTGCCTCCTACTCCCTCGACCTGCTGGTCGTCACGACCGCAACCACTCGCACCGACACGCTGGCCGACGCCGCCAATTACGGGTCGCGCACCGTCCACGTTGGGGCGCCCGGGGTTGACCTCTACTCAACCCTGCACACCGGCAACCACGCCTACGGGTTCGTGCAGGGTTCATCCATGGCGGCGCCCGTGGTGAGTGGCATCCTCGCCGTGTTGAAGGCCCGTTACCCAGCCGACCCTCCCTCCCGGCTCGTTCAACGCCTGCTGGCGACCAGCGATCGCCTGCCGGCGCTCTCCGGTCGCTGCGTGTCCGGCGGTCGGGTCAACCTCCATCGCGCCGTGAGCGAGGCATGGGAGGACACACCGCTCCGCCTCACCGTCCGCCCCGAACCCGGAGGACTGTTCTCACTCCTGCTGGCCGGCGAACCCGGATCGACCTGGACGCTCGAGCACGCGACCGGGCTCGGCTCGTGGAGCGCCCTCTCGACTCACGAACTGCCGGCCGACGGCAACGCCATCTTGGGCCCGTGGCCCCCGACAGGCGCGTCCGCCTTTTTCCGCGCCCAACAAGTCGTGGTCTCAAGGTTCCGTCAGGAGGACACGCCCAGGCGTGGACACCCCGCCATCCGCACCCAGCCCGATCGCGATCACCGCGCTCACCGTTGATCCGCGGACGCGCTGGTTCGTTAACCGGCCTTCAGACTGTCCGGCGCCGCCTCCCGCGGGAGCGTGCACCCCGCGCCGCCGGTGAACCTCAAACGGCGTTGGGCGGGTGAAACCGATACGCCGCCACCACCCGACCGCCGATGAGGTGTTCCTGAATGATCTGTTCGAGCACCTCCGGCGTGCACGAGTGGTACCAGACGCCGTCCGGATACACCACCGCGATCGGTCCGTGCTCGCAGATGCGCAGGCAGGCGGCCTTGGATCGGCAGACGGACCCGCCGGCGCCGGCGAGGTTCAGTTCCTTCAATCGCCGCTTGAGGTACTCCCAGGATTGCTCCATGACCGCGAGCGCCGCGCATTTGGGTTCCGCGGGAGCAACACACAGGAACAGGTGTCGCTGAGCCGTGGGCAGCCCAGCCGACTCGGCGACTCGCCGGAGGCGTTCGCTGATCTGGCTGAGATCCTTCATGGGCCGCGGCGCGGTGTGGCCAGCAAGGGCCCGATTCCCGGGGCTTCGACGCGCACCTGCCTGGCGTAACCAGCCACCGTGCGGACGGAAGGAAGCTGTCCGGCGCGGCAGGCGGTCATGGCCGATCCCGTGGCCACGCCCCAGCGGATCCAATCCTCCGTGTCGTCCCCTCGCACCCAACTGGCGGCCACCGCGCTCAACAGGGCGTCGCCCGCCCCCACCGTGTTCACCACCTCGACCCGGGGCGCACGCGCCTGAAATCTCCGGCCCTCCCGGGCGTGGATCAGCAGCGCGCCGCGCGAGCCGCGAGAGAGGAAGACCCAGCCTCGGGTCGCCTCCGAGAGCCGGTCCGCGGCCTGCAGGAACTCGCGGTCGGTCCGGAGTGGCCGTCCCGCCCACTGGGCCAGTTCATGCTCGTTGGGTTTCACGAGCAACGGGCGGGCGTCGAGCGCAGCGGCGAGGCTGGGGCCCTCGCAGTCGAGCATCACGGGCACGCGCTGCCGGTGGGCCTGGCGGATGAGCGCGGCGTAAGCGGTGTCCTTCAATCCGCGCGGCAGGCTCCCCGAGAGAATCAGCAACGGACAGCCAGCCAGCAGCAGCTCCAAGGCCTGTCGCACCGCGCGCCACTCGGCCTGGCTCAGCCGCGGCCCCCCCTCGTTGAAGCGCAGTTGGGGACCTGCGTCCGGCGTCACGATCACGTTCACCCTCGATGCCTCGCGCAGGGACACCGCCCGCAGCCGCAGGCCCCAGGCGCGCAAGCCCCGCCGCAACTCCTGACCCGGCGCCTGACCCAACGGGATTAACAGGGTCGCCGGCACGCCCAGATGGTGCAACCAACGCGCCACGTTCACCCCTTTGCCCCCAGGCCAACGCCGCTGCTCGCCGATGATGTTCTTCTCCTCTGGCCGGACTCGATCCATCCGCCACTCGACGTCCACCGAGGGATTCAAGGCCACCACCACGGGACCGGAACCCTTCCTGTTCATGCGGCGCTTCATTGGAATCCTCGAAACCCGAGACTCGCGGGGGACCGGTCAAGTTTGGATCCTCGCTTCCCCCAGGTTTCGAGGATGGTGTGAGCGGGGCGCGGGGGACCGGGCGAAACGGAGAACAGAGGTACGCAATGGTGTCTGCACTTCCGGTCGGAGGCGCGCCCCGCTAGAATCCTTGCCGCCCAGAACTTGATCAAGTCGAGTCAAGTTCTCGTCCC
>CAZVRY010000064.1:0-27770 GCA_964629545.1 uncultured Verrucomicrobiota bacterium
GCGAAGGCCCGTCCCTCCCCCCAACCGTTGCCAGCGCAGCGATGACTCAGGTTGGGGGGAGGGAGATAGGGAGAGGGGAAACGTCAACGGTCCATGGGTTCAATGCGCGATTCTGATCGGGGAATGCTCTGCCTGTCTCCCCCTCCCTGCGTTTGGGCTTCCCTGATCGGGCTGGGTGGGCTAGTTAGTTTCCGTTAGCTGGCCCTCGGCCACGCCGGATCGTCCTGAACGCACTATGAGCCCATCGCATCATCCCCTGAAGATCGAGGATTGCTTCCTCACCCGGCGCGATTTTCTGCGGCGGTGCGGCATGGGGTTCGGAGCATTGGGGTTGGCGTCGGTGATCGGCAACACGGGCGAGGTGCTCGGCGGGGAGGGGGGACGATTGGATCAACCGCTGGCTCCCAAGGCCCCGCACTTCCCCGCCCGGGCTAAACGGATCATCCACATCTTCGCCAATGGGGGCCCCTCGCATGTGGACACCTTCGATCCCAAACCCGCGCTCGAACGTTTGCATGGGCAACCCTTGCCGATGGACAATCTGCGCACCGAGCGGCGCACCGGGGCGGCTTATCGATCACCGTTCCGGTTCCAGAAGCACGGGCAGAGCGGGATCGAGATCAGCGAACTCTTCCCCCACGTGGCCCGGTGTGCCGACGATTTGGTGGTGGTGCGGTCCATGCATGCGGACGTGCCCAACCACGAGCCGTCGCTGCTGTTGATGAACTGCGGTGACGCGCGGCTGCCACGGCCGAGCCTGGGATCGTGGATCACGTATGGGCTGGGCACGGAGAATCAGAACCTGCCCGGGTTCATCGCCATGTGCCCCGGCGGCTATCCGATCCAGGAATCCCAGAACTGGCAGAGCGCCTTCCTGCCCGGGATCTTCCAGGGGACCTACCTCAACACGGAACACACCGAGGTCGAGAAGCTGATCGAGCACATTCGCAACCGGATCACGACGCGGGAGGCCCAGCGCCGGCAACTCGACCTGCTCCAGGAACTCAACCAACGCCACGCCCGGCGCCGGGCCGAGGACGCCCGCCTGGAGGCGCGCATCCAGTCGTTCGAGCTGGCCTACCGGATGCAAATGGAGGCCACCGACGCATTCGATGTGAGCCAGGAGCCGCCCGCCATCCGCGACCTCTACGGCCCCGGGAAACAGGCCCGCCAGCTGCTAACCGCCCGGCGCCTGCTCGAACGGGGAGTCCGCATGGTCCAGGTCTGGCACGGCGAAGGCCAGCCCTGGGATGCCCATGACGACCTCGAGGACAATCATCGGCGGCTGGCGCGGGAGAGCGACCAGGCGATCGGGGCCTTGCTCCAGGACCTCAAGCAACGCGGGATGCTCGATGACACCCTGGTGCTGTGGGGCGGGGAGTTCGGGCGGACGCCCACCGTCGAGTTGCCCACCCCGGGCGCCAACGCCGGCAAAGTGAACGGGCGCGATCACAATCACTACGGGTTCACGGTCTGGATGGCCGGAGGCGGGGTGCGCGCGGGACATGTGCACGGCGCCACCGACGAATACGGCTTCCGGGCGGTCGAACAACCCGTCCATGTCCACGACCTGCACGCCACCATCCTCCACTTGTTGGGGTTCGACCACACCAAGCTCACGTTCCGCCACGCCGGCCGCGACTTCCGCCTGACCGACGTGCATGGAAACGTGGTCCAAGAACTCATCGCCTGAGTCGAGCGCCCCGGTTCCCTGCGCCCAGCCCCCTGCCGACCCCCTCGATCCTATGCGTCTGCTGGTCATCGGCGGCTCCGGCCTGGTCGGCCGCCACATCCTGCGGGCGGCCCAGGCGGCCGGACACACCGCGGTCGGCACGTTCCGCCGCCAAGCCCAGCCTGGCCTGGCGCCCTTCGACGGAGCGGACGAGGACCGGTTCGAAGGGTTGCTCGAAGAGCATGAACCCGACGTCGTGGTCCACGCCGCGGGGTGGACCTGGGTGGACGGTTGCGAGGACGACCCGGAACGGGCGCAGCGCGAGAACGCCGCCCAACCCGGAACGCTGGCCCGGCGCTGCGCCCAACACGGCCGCCGCTTCGTCTACTTCTCGACCAGCTATGTCTTCGATGGCACCCGCGGTCCCTACGCGGAAACGGACCCGCCCTGCCCGATCAACGTCTATGCCCACTCCAAGCTGGCGGGGGAGGAGGCGGTGCTGGCCGCCACCGCAGGCTCGGCGCTGATCCCGCGGGTCATTTGTGTTTACGGCGAGGAGGCGCAGCGGAAGAACTTCGCCTGGCAGGTGCTGCGGGCCTGGCAGGAGGGCATCGCCTTAACCCTGCCCAGCGATCAACGCGGCAACCCGAGCTACGCGGGAGACCTGGGCCGCTGGCTGGTCCGCCTGCTCGAACGCGGCGCCCAAGGAATTTGGCATCTGGCCGGGCCTTCGCCGGATTGCACACGACCGGAATGGGCCGAACGCCTGATCGCCGCCTTCCGCGCGCTCGGCATTCCGCCGCATCCCGGGTTCAGCCTGCGGACGGTGCCCACGGAGGACCTGCGCCAGAAAGCCCGGCGTCCCTTGCACGCCGGCATGTGGACCCGCAAACTTGGAAACGACGATCCGGCGACGGAGTTCGAGCAGAGCGTGCGCCTCATGCTGCGACTGCCCCCCGCTGATCGCACCTGACTGTAGTCACGAAGACCGCTCCCGTTGGCGCAAAGAGCGCCAACCTCAATCCCCTCCGTCTCCGCTGCCTCCGCTCCCACCCTCACTGCCCAGATGCCTGGGCCTCCTTCACGTCCGACGTGCGCTGGGGCAGCCGGCCATGAGCCTCTGCCTCGAAACGAGCATCGCTGGATAGGACGCCGGGCAGGGCCACCCGAAATTGCACCCGCTCTCCCTCCGCACCCAGGTAGCCCCCCCACCCGATGCGGATCTCGTCCACCCGGCCCGCGTCCAACTCGCCATCGCCGTCCTTCGACCAGCCGGCCAGTTGCAGGCGGCTCAGCGGCACGAACGAACGCGCATGAACCGGCCCCGCCAGCGAGCGGCCCGTCTCCGCCAGGAAATCGCCACCCCCAACCTCCCGCAAGATCACCAGGAGCCGGTTGGGCGTGCGTTGATCGCCCGGCACCCAGCTCTCGATCTCGATCCCCTCCGCGCCGCGCAGATCCAGCGGCGGCTCGAAGTGGAACTGGGCAAACTGAAACGTATCGACCTGGCCCCGCGTCAGGGTCGCCCTCACCTCCCATGCTGGGGACGCCGCACCGGCGCCCTCGACCCGGCGCACCGGCTCCCCCCGCACGAATTCGCCCCCCACCACCACCGGTTCGACCTCCGGCACGGACCGGCGGACCAGGTTCGGCAGGGCGCCCGCCACCAGCGCGCCTCGCGGCGGCCGCGACCGCGCGGGAAAGCGCAACACCGCCGCCCCATACGGCTCCAACACCAACGCCCGCGCCCCGCCCCCCAGCGACTCGACCCGCTCCCCCGACGCGGGATCCCACCGTTCGCCGGCGCCCGCCGGATACCCCACCGTGCCCGCCCATGGCCGCGCGCTGTCGTTGATCGCCAGGTAAACGTCCTGATCGCCATGACGCCGCCGGGTCACGCGCAAGGGCGCCCGGCGGTCGTCAACCTTCAGCTCCGGTTCGAGCAACCCCTCGAGGACCAATCCCAGTAGCCCCTCCGCGCCGGCCGGCAGAAAAATCCCCGCCCCCCCGCCGCCCGGGGTCTCCACCTTCGGTTCCGCGGACGCCGGGCCGAACAGCCGTTGGCCGATCCGCTCCACCTGCGCCGACGGAAACTCGCGTTCGCTGTTGACCGGCCGGTGCGTCAGGCCCACGACCACTCCGCCGCGGCGGACGAACCGTTCGAGGTTCTCCCAGGCGGCCAGCGGCAACGTGTCCACGCCCGGCAGAACCACCACCCGCCAGCGCAGGGCGCCGTGGACCAACTCCCCGTCTTCCACCCTGGCCTCGACCACACTGCGACTGTCCACCAAGGTGAAATCACGGCGCGCCTGGAACAAGGCCTCGGCCGCCGCGCGCCACAGGTGCTCGAGCGGAGCCGCCGCCACCGCCTCCTGCGTCCAATGCCGCGACGGCGTGAACCGGGTCCACACGCTCTCCACCGGCGTGACCACCGCGATCTCCGCCGTCGCCTGCCCCCCCGTCAACGCCGCGCCGCAACGTCCCACCCAGGCATTCAGCCGGCGCAAGGCCGCGTCGTCCAGCCCGCCAAAACTAAAGTAACTCGTGATCGCGTTCACCCCACAGACCATCAGCCGATTGACCGTCCCGCGAATCTCCGCCTCGGTCACCCGGCGCACCGGCCGCCGGTCGCCCGGGGCGCGCCAGACCTGGGCGTGGTCGGACGTCTCGCACATGACCAGCGATCTCCCCTCCAACTCGGCGGCGCTGGCCAGCAAGCGCGCCACCCACCACGGCACCTCGCCCGGCTGGCTGGTCAAACAATCCAAACTCGGCACGTCCAAACGCCGGGCGCACCGCAGAAAATCCCCGTAAAGCGGCACGTGCGTCACCAACCCTTCCTCCGCCAGCAAGTGCCCGCCCGACGGCACCCCCAACGCCCGGCAGCGCTCCTGGATCTGACCGAAGAAATGCTCCGACACCAACTCCGCCACCGTCAGCCAATAATCATGCCGATACCGCGCCGCCTCCGCCCCGGTGTCCACCGCCAGCGAAACCAACGCCTCGGGACCCAACCCGTACCCGCGCCGGCGACGAAACTCGTCCGGCAGACCCGGCGACCAGGGGAGCGGGCGGTAGGGCATGGGACGGAGAAAACAACTCATCAGCGACGGCTCATCGGTGAAGGTGGACACGAAATACCGGCCCAGGTCGTCCCCCAGGTGGCGCGCGTAGCGGTCGTGGGTGACTTCGAGGAACCGTCGCGTGGGCTCCCTTTCCAGCAGGTTCACATAGGGCATCTTCTGCCAGAGATTGCCGTCCGCGTGGGTGCCCTCGTAAAGCCGGCTCTCGGTGAACCCCACCACCTGCCAGCGCCCCGCGGGAACCTGCCAATCGAGCCGTCCCTCTCGCACCTGCGCCGTCAGGTCTTGACCCCGTCTCACGTCGGGCTGGCCGTTGTCGCAAGGAAAGGCCCCGGCCAACACGACCCGCCCGGGCGGCAACTCCAGCCGCACCGGCCCCGCCTCCGCCTCCCGGCTCGCGACCAGCAACCCGCGCGCCTCCCATTCCGGGCGATCCCGCAGGACCAACCCGCCCGCGTTGCCCGACGGATAGCCCCGCTCGTCGTAGAGCCACAACGCCAACCCAGCCGCCTTCGCCGCATTCACCGCCCGGACGAACGCTTGCCAATGCGCCTCGCTCTCGAGGTAGTCCTGGAACGCCACATTGCACACCACACCCCCGAACCCCTGCGTCTGCAACTGGGCGATCAGCGCGTCCTGAGCCTCCGCCGAGTCGGGCCAGCCGTGGATGATCTTCACGATCCGCGCGTCGGCCGGGGGGGTTGCGAATCGGTTGGCCCAGGCGTCCTCCGCCGCCACCTGCCCGCCCGCCAGCCAGCCGGCCGCCCAGCCTATCGCCACGCCCCGCCACCAGCCCCGGCGGCGACGGGAGCGAGCGCAGGCGGGCGTTGTCTGCGAACCAGGGATAGGGGCCAGGTCAGAGCCGGGGTCAAGCGTGCGGTGCATCGGTTGCGAAAGCAGCATGCGCGCCCCGGCTCCCAAGATTCAACGCCAATTCCACCCTGCCAGGTGCGCGCAAAAGCGAGAGTGGAAACGTAAACGGTTCATGGAGAGTTCGATAGGGTGACAGGTTCACCTCCATGGCCCTTTGAACCCCTGAACCGTTGACGTTTCCCCTCTCCCTTTCTCCCTCCCCCCAACCTGAGTCATCGCTTCGTTTTCAAGGGTTGGGGAGAGGGACGGGCTGAGGGGACGAGTCATGGAGAGGGTGGCCAGAGGCCGAGTGAGGGGCCGTTCGAGTCTCAAAATGAGAACTGCTGAAACCTCGGGCTTAGGGTCTGTGCGAAACAACTTCCGATTCTGGCGGGAGCGCCACCGGGCCGGCGGCTCGGCGCGAGGGAGAGATCCCGCGACCGCGCATGCGCCCCTGCGGGATCCTTCCTCGCGCCTCGCCACAAGCGAACATCGCCTCCAGCAAACTGGGAAGTTGCCTTTGCACAGACCCTGAGTCGAGCGCAGCATGAATTTTATGCGGCCGGATTTGTCACCACGATCCGACGAGGACGTGAAAAGGCGGAATGCGGAACTCGCTTTGCGTCCGTGTCGTCTTCGCACTGACCAGGCTCTCAACTTGGCGACCAATTGGCTTCGGAAGATCGGAGTTGATGTCGAGAGGCTGCAATCCACATGCAAATGTACTATAGTGCAATGGAAGTATTATCCGAGGGTATTCACGGACGGAAAACTTGAGCCGCTAAATCGGGAACCTGTGCTCCTGCCGGTATTTCAGCTCCAGTGGAAGGGGAGGCTTGTGATGGGCCATCGGGATCTGCCAGAGCAGACCATTGTGAGCATTACAAGATTGCCTCCAGCGGGCGTGGAGTGTGTTGACCCAACGCGTGCGCACCCTCCAAGACGCCTTCGGACAACTGATTTCAAAGGCGGTTTCCGACGGCGCCTCACTCTGGGCGAACCTGCGGCAGTCATTTGATTCGGTGCCAAGGATACGCAGATCGCGGATTTGAAGGCGAAATACCCTGATGTCATGTTCATCGTCGACGCCGTCAGTTCCATGTCGGGCGTTCGGATCGAGTTCGACGCCTTGGGAATCGACGTCCTGCTGGCTGGCACCCAGAAAGCCCTCGCGATGCCGCCCGGCCTGGCGGTATTCGTGTGTTCCTCGGCGGCCCTGGCCCGCGCGGCCTCATCAAAGGACCGGGGCTATTACTTCGATTTCGTCGAGTTCCAGAAGAACGCCGAGCAACACATGACCCCCAGCACCCCAAGCATCGGACACGTCAATGCCCTGCAGTCCAAACTCGAGGACATCTTCAGCGAAGGCCTCGACCAGCGGTTCGCGCGGCACGAGCGACTGGCCCGACAAACCCGGGCATGGGCTGCAAAGCACGGGTTCACGCTCTTCCCGGAGCCTGGCTTCGAATCCGTGACGCTCACATGCGTAAGTAATGGCGCCAGGCCTGGCGGCCGCGTCGTGGATGTGGCCAAACTCCAGAAACTCGTCAAGGATCGCGGGTTCCTGATCGACGGGGGCTATGGGAAAATCAAGGGAACCACGTTTCGTATCTCGAACATGGGGGACGAGACGGATGCCGGTATGGCGACGCTCTACGGCGCGTTGGACGAGGCGATGGCGGCGCTCTGAGGTCTCCTATGGGCTCCGGACGACTGCTCGGGACCACGCTTTTGGGCCTGACGCTCTCGATGAACCCAGTCGGGGGTCAGGAACCCCCGCCCGGTAGCGCCGAGAAACGGCTGCCCCTCTCGTTCGAGACCCCGCACTGGCTTCTGATCCGGGACCCCCATCTTCCCGGATCCGAAATCCGGATCAACTACCTCGAGGCCTATTGCCGGGCCGGCTCCACGGACGCGGACTGGGTGAAGCACACCGTCATTCCACACACTGTCGAGTTGCTCGACAGGAGTCAGGATGGATCGACAATCCGCCTGCGGGATCGCCTGGTGGATGGCGTCACCGTCGAACACACGGTCATCGCTCATGCAGACGAAGTCGAGTTCCGCCTCACGGCCCGCAACCCGGGCCCTGCGCGATCCGAGGCGCACTGGGCTCAACCATGCGTCCGTCTCGGCGTCTTCACCGGGTTCGCCCCCGAAGGCGGGGATCTGGACGATTGCTTGCCCAAGTGTTTCATCTTCGTCGGCGGCAAGCTCACGCGGTTGTCGGAGGTCCGTCCCTGGGCTAAGGAGGCCCGCTACACGCCTGGACAGACCTGGTGCCCCTCGGGTGTTCCGCGAACGGATGTGAACCCGCGTCCGCTCAGTCCCCTGGTGCCGAGCAACGGGTTGATCGGCGCATTCAGCGCGGATGATCGTTTGCTCTTCGCCTCGGCCTGGGAGCCTTACCAGGAACTGTTCCAGGGAGTGGCCCGCTGCGTCCATTCGGACTTGAGGCTCGGGGGGCTCCAGCCGGGTGAGACGAAGCACATCCGGGGGAAGATCTACCTGTTAACGAACAACGTCCCCGCCCTCCTGGAACGCTACACGAGGGATTTTCCGGAACACGCCAAGCGGCACCTGGAAACGACGCCGGCGGATTCTAAAAAAAGCCGCCCTTGATCGGCGGGGCCCCCTACGTCCCGCGACCGGGACTTCGGAGGCCGTGGCCTGCACCGGCGGATTCATCTGCTGAGCATCCGGCGTCGTGTAACTCCGCCCTCCGAAGGCCTGCACCTTTGACATTGATCGGAGGGGCGAGCTCCGCGAGCCCGCTGCGTCCCGCGTGCGGGACTTCGGAGGCCGTGGCCCGCACAGTCGTACTCCTTCCTTCGCCTGCTCCCTACTCTACGAGTATCAGAGGCGAAGATTGGAGGTCCAAATTCCCAGTTGACTAATAAGCGTCTGCCATGTAGCCGTCATGGTGGATTAGTTGAAGAATCGTCAACCTCACAGGCCCAATGCGCGCACTCGCCTCCTTCCTCCTCACTGCCACCCTCGCCGCGCAAGACGTGCTTAGTCAAAATGCCTCACTTTTACCCCCCCCCCCCCCCCGGCGGAGGCCGTAGCGTGGAACTGGGAGCGCAGGCCATTGTCTGAACACAGCACCGAATGGCTGGCAGTTGGCCAATCATCCAACCCGGACGGCTCACGATCGCCGGTGGTGCGGCACCGGGTCCTGGAGCTCGCCACAGGAAAAAACTACCTTGATGACCAAGGCCAGTGGCAAGTGACACAGGAATTGTTCGAACTCACCCCCCGAGGCGCTGTCGCCCGGTTCGGCCCGCACAAGGTCATCCTAGCACCCAACCTCAACACGGCCGGGGCGGTGGACATCCTCACGCCCGAAGGGCAGCGCCTCCGACTGCATCTGATCGGGCTGTCCTATTACGACAGTCAGTCCGGGGCGAGTGTGTTGCTCGACGAGGTGGCCGATTGCCAGGCGGAGTTATTGCCTCCCAACCAAATCCTGTTCCGGAACGCGTTCACCAAAATCAACGCCACCGTGCGCTACACTTACACGCGGGCCGGGCTGGCGCAGGACGTGATCCTTCACGAACAACCTCCCGCGCCGGAGCAGTTCGGGTTTTCCAACGAATATTCGCGAATCGAGGTGCTCACCGAGTTCACCGAGGATAGCCCGATGCCCGAGGTGAGCCGGCATGTGCTGACCTCGGTGACGGATCCCAACCAGCGGCGACAAATGGCCGCCCCCGACTTCACCGATGACACCCTTGGCTTTGGATCGATGCGAATGGGCCCGGGACGCGCGTTCACTCTGCCCGAGGGCGAGCCGCGCGAGGTCTCTGTCGGCAAGCGGTTCGAAGTGATCGAGGGTCGGCGGATTCTATTCGAGTCGGTTGCTTGGCCGGAGATCGAGCCCTGGATGGACGGCCTGCCGCGCCGGGAAGCGGCCATTGAGCGGGCCGGCGATTCCAAGCGCATGGCCGGCAACCGCGTCCTGCCGCGTCGGCTGGTGGCCTCTTCATCCATGGACGCCAGTTCGGTGCGGGTAGCCTCGGCGCCTCCCGCGCCCGGCATCGTCCTGGATTATGATTTGTCGGGCACGCTGGCCAATTTCCGGTTCACCAATGGCGTGACTTACTGCGTCAGCGGGATTGTGAATCTCACGGGAACGACGGTGTTTCAGAGCGCGATCGTGAAGTACGCCCCGGGGGGCCGGTTGAACATCCTTGGGTCGATGCTCTTCCAGACCGAGCTCTATGCGCCGATTGTGTTTACCGCGCGCGACGACAACACGGTGGGGCAGACGGCTCCGGGCAGCGACGGGGACCCGAGCGGAACGTGGTTCGCCGATCCGGCCCTGTATGTTTACGGAGCGAGCGCGGTGGCGACTATCAAGCATGCGAGATTCAACTACGCCAAGCGGGCGGTGATGCTGAGCGGCGTGCCGTCGGGTCAGAGGCACGAGTTGCGGCATGTGCAAATGGTGTCCTGCGGGGCCGGGGTGAACGTGAGCTTGACGGAGGTGGCGTTGCGCAACGTCTTGATGCATGGGGTGGTGACCAATTTCGTGGGCATGTCTGGGATCGCGCGACTCGAGCATGCCACGATTCGCAATGCGAGCTGGCTCAATTACAACGGGGCTTGCAGCACCCTGGCCCTGACCAACTGCATCGTGGCCGGCGTGACCAACGCCCTGGGTGCCTACACCGGCGTCAATAATCATGTCGCGGCAACCGATGCAGGACTGTTCGTGCAAGTCGGCGCGGGGGCGAATTACTTGCCCTCGGATAGTACTCTGCGAGGCGCCGGGACCACGGCGATCCAACCAGCGCTCTTGGCCGAACTGGCGCAGTTCACCGTTGACGCGCCCTGGGATATCCAGGATCCGGTGACCGCGGATACGACACTCTCGCCGCAGGTCTTGGGCGACGTCGGGCCGCCGAGCCTTGGCTATCACTATCCGATCGCGGATTACGCGGTGAATGCGCTCCATGTTCAAGGTGCCACGCTGACCTTGACCAACGGGGTTACGATGGCGGTCTACGGCAACACCGGGTTGTGGCTGGACGATGGCGCACACTTGGTGAGCGAGGGCAGCCCGCTCAGGCCCAACCGCCTGGTGGGTTACGTGGCAGTACAGGAACAACCCTTGAACTGGGGCGAGGCGGTCCCAGGGCAAGTTGTCTTGCTCAATCCCTACACCCAAGGCGCGCCTTCGACGATCCGCTGTCGGTTCACTGAGTTGCGCGTACTCGATGGTGGTTGGCCCGTTTTCGCGGACGGCGCGGGCTGGAAGCTCTCGAGTCTGGCCCTGCGCGATTGCCGTCTCACGGGCGGCAGTTTCTACGCGGTCGGCGCCAGCGGCGGGACCTTGGACGTGCTCAATACGTTGTTCGAAGGCGTGGCCGCCGATATCGAGGGAGTCTGGGCGCTGACCGCCCATCAGAACCTGTTCCGGGAAGGGGTGCTGACGCTGTGGCAACAGGGCGGAGCCTGGACCTTTCGGGACAATGTGTTCGACCGGGCTGGGTTGGATCAGTTGGTTGGTCCCGACACCCACGATCACAATGCTTACGTGGGCATGGGCACGCGCTTGAGCCCGCCGGCGGGCACCGATCAGGTGCTTCCGAGCGTGGCTTGGCAGGTCGGCCCCCTCGGCACGAATTATCTTCCTGTCGGATCCAGCCTGATCAACGCCGGAAGCCGGGCGGCAGGCGCGGCCGGGCTTTACCATTACACGACGCTAACCGACCAGACCCTCGAGGGTGCCAGCCAGGTCGACATCGGCCTCCATTATGTGGCCCTTGTCAGTGGACTGCCCAAGGACACCGATGGCGATGGCCTGCCCGATTATGTCGAGGATGCGGATGGGGACGGGGTGGTCGATGGTGGTGAGACTTCGGTGGCACTTGTGGACACCGATTACGACGGTCGGAGCGACTTCGAGGAATGGGGTGACGGCACCAACCCAAACGATCCAGCGAGCGTGGTCGGCGTCCGCCTTGGCTACTGGCGATTCAATGCTCCCACCTATCTGGGCGAAACCGGGCAGACTCCCACGCAACCGACAACCAACTTGCAGAACCCGGTGGGTTGGAGTGGCAACGTCCTACGCGTCAACTCGGCCAGTGCGGCGAACCTGCGTTACCGAGATGTCGAGCCAGGCGGCCAGGCCAACGTCAATTGTCGCCAGGGCACCATCCGATTCTGGCTCAAGCCGGATTGGGTCAGCGGGGCCGGGCCGGGTGCCTGGGGACGATTCATCGAGATGGGCGACGGCACATCGGGCGGCGGGTGGTGGGTTCTGTCCGTGAACGCCAACGGGACATCGATCCGTTTCGAAACCCGGTTGAACGGTTCGGCGGTCACTCACGTCGAGGCGACTAACCTGGGTTGGACTCTGAATGGGGCATTGGACCATGACTGGCACGAGATCGTGCTGACCTACAGCGAAGCCGCAAGGGCCTTGTACATCGACGGGACGTTGCGAGCCAGTTCGACCGCAGGGGTGCTCAACTGGCCCACCGCGGCGACCCGTGCCGCTTACGGCTTGAACGTCGGTAGCAACCGCAACGGCAGCGAACAGGTCAAGGGCCACATCGATGAGTTGGAGACGTTTAACTGGGTTATCGACGGCGAAGAGGTCGCGGCGCATTACATCGGGATGATCGTTCCCGCGGCTACTGCAGAGACGGACCCGGCGCCGACTCGATTCTCTGTTGGATTCAACACGCGATACACTCGGGACACTACCGTTACAGCCTGGTTTAACGGCTGGCCCGCCGGCCTCATGGCCACACAGCTGGCGGACCCCGCAACGGCCACCAACATCGTTTGGGTCCCCACCGCCAGCCCGTTTGCAGTCCCCCTCGGGCAGGGCGAGGGTGTTCGCGAAGTGTGGGTGGGAGTGAAAGGGCTGAGTGGACGGTCCAGGTGGCAGATGACCCCGATCACAGTCGACACGACACCGCCGGTCGTAACTCTCGCCGAAACGACGCCCCTGACAACGTCTCGCCCCGTCATCCAAATCGTCGGTGGAAGCCAGGAACAACTGGCCAGTGCCACCTACGACATGCAGAACGTGGCCGGGAACCTCGCCGGGCAGGAGGCCTCGCTCAAGCCGCGGGCAATCGATCCGGAGACGGGGCTGCTCCTTCCAGCCACTCTCTTCCAATGCTATGATGTCGAATTGGCGAATGGGTTAAATACGATTACACTCCGGGTGGAAGACCTGGCCGGAAACGTCACGGTGCAAACTCACGCCTACACGCTCGACGTCGAGAGCGACAACACGCCGCCAGTGGTGACAGTTCACTGGCCGCCCAACGGTTCCGTCATTGCGGCTGCGAGCTTCACCTTGCGAGGGCTGTTGGATGACCCGACGGCCACGATCACCGTGGCAGGGTTGGGCGAAGAGGCGATCGAGGGGATCGTGGAGCGAGATGGGCAATTCTGGGTGGAGGACCTCCCCCTGGCTGTCGGAGTGAATGGATTCAGCATCACCGCCAAAGACGCCAAGGGCAACCAGGCCGTTCTCTCGTGGACGGTGCAGCGAAGCGCGATGCTGCTCACAATCGATGAGGTGCCGGAGGCGAGCCTGACGCAAATTGTGGTGGACGTGACCGGCTCGATCAGCGTGACCGACCACACGGTGTGGGTAAACGGGGTCAAAGCCCTATGGCTGACTCAGCCGCCCGGCGGCCCCTGGACGTGGAGGGCGACGGCAGTTCCGCTCAACGAGGGGGGCACGGCTATGATTCAGGCTCGTGCCATCCCCAACAGCGACAACGGCGGCAACGGAGGCGTGAAGGAACCCTTCGGGAATGGCACGCTTGGGAATCCCGTTTCAGCGGCACAAAAGGACACCGACAAGGACAAGGACAAGCCAGCGGCCTGGTACGTGAGCCGGTATAACGAAAACTGGACCATGACGCGGGAGTCCTGCCACGACATTGGGGACACCATCTCGATTTCCCAAACCAAAGACGTGGCATGGCGAGATAACATGCCCGGGCTGTGCGTGGAAACCGCCAACTTCCCCAATGGTTACTGGTCGCGCAACGACACGCATTGGCCGGCGGAGAAGTGGCCGCGCAACAGCATGGGGTCGCTGACCCAGCCAGGCGTCAAGACCACGACTGATAGCAACGGCTCCTATCCCCCTCAACCCTGGCCCCCACTCGCCATCCCGTTCGAGTCCTGTTTCGTTCTGGATAGGTTCTACGGGTTTCCGTGTGAGCAGGGTGGGTGGACGATTGTCAACCGCTACATCAGATCGGCGGCTACCACCGTCAAACTCCACACGGGAGGCAAGGGCAAATCGGGCCGGCGCAATCTGTTCTCCTTCAACGCCACAGCCCGTGAATGTCTCGAGCCGCGCTATGTTCAAGGATTCCCACTGGGTTACGAGCCGGAAACACGCGAAATCCCGGGGCCCGGCATTCGCATCCTGAAGAAGCGCCTGGGCTCGGACAACCGCGCCTACCATGTCCTCCCTGACGACTCCGAATACGACATCACCCCGGACGCCGATGCGAGCTACTACCATTTCGACGTCTGGCCAACGAAGCACCGGCTGTTGATTAAAGCGAATGCGCACTCTCTCGCGGAGGACAAGGTCGCGCCATCCGCGCAGTTCTGCGTGGGGCAGAAAGTCACGCTTGAATCCCAGTTTGTCCCTGAAGTGCCTGGAATTGCCCGAAAGCAGGTCGAGTGGGTGTTCGATGGCGAGTTCGTTAACAAATCCTGGCAACTCACACGAATCGAAACGGATGAATTTGGTGTGGAACACACTGTGCCGTATGGTTCCGTGAACTACCGGATCAACCCCGCCCTGCTTGAGGTCGATCCCACCGCGGCTTGGTGGAAGAGCGGTGGCTGGCCCAAGGCGACTTACAAGGCCACCATTGCTGCCTACCTGGATTTCCAGAACGGCGCCTATCGTATGGTCTCTTCGAGCGCGGTCCTTGGAATGCACAAACCAAGAGCTGAATTGCCAGCCGCAGGATTAAGGAATCCCACGGCTCAGATTGTGCCGGGCGAAGGGAGTGATGAAATTCGCGTGGTTCCGGACTTCATTGCATCCACCAAGGTGACGACTCTGATACCTGGTGAAGCCAACTACGTGCAGTTGATTTCGCGTGATGCGGTAAGCGACACTCCGCCCTATAGGCAAAACACGCATGGGGCCTTCTGGGCTGACAACGGACACTTCTATAATGAAACCAACACGGACATCTTTGTGAACAGCAGTGGCGTTATCGTCCAAGTGCAAGACGGCCCAGGGTGGGCGGTGTTTTCGTGGGCTGCAATAGACGACCAGTTCAGATCCTATTGCATGTTCCGGCCAACGGTCGGCGATAGGAACCAGAACATTTTCGTCACGCTTTCGCGGATCGACTGGTGGTGGGGAGCATCGGCATATCCATTTACTGCCACAAGTAGCGGCTGCACATGGCAACCTGCGTCTGACTTCCCGGAGTGGGCGTGCGTGCTGATTAACGGACTGTTTTATCCTTGAGTCTCGTCATGCCTGAATTGACCAACCGCCCGGATCCTACGTCACGTTGGGGGACTTATGCTCGGCATTTGCCCAGGCTCAGTATCACCGCTCTTGCGCTAGTTTTCGCCATCGACTGGTTCAACGCGTTTCTGCGCGCGTCACATGACTACAGGGATAGGGTGCTTATTGTGGCTGTGGTGTCCACTGCGCGGCATACAGCATTGGTAATGGGAATTATCATACATTTGCTGGGGGTCCGAGCTTGGCCCTGGCGGTCCCTGTGGCTGCTTTGGGCCTTTGCTTACGGCTGGGTTGTGTTCCTCCAGATAGCGCGGCTGCTAAACCGGTGATGACTCCCCATGTCCCTAATTGAAGGAATGATCGCGCCCCCACACATGTGGGTTGAATCCTCCGAGTCGCGCACCCGGCTCACAACGGTCGGCATGGAGGTGGTCGAGGGCTTGACCGCGCGCCTGGCTGTCATGATCGATAGCGAGGAAACCGAGTCCGCCGTGTGGATGCCCTTCACGGCCAACTTCGACGTCACGGGGCTGGGGCCTGGGGATGGCGAACACACAATCTGGGTCGGGTTCAAGGAGGTCGCTGACAGCAGTGAGGAATCCTGGCTCGGGCTGGAGGTCGTGATCGACACCACCTCTCCCACCGTGACGATCGAGAGCCCGACGATCAACACGGCTCTATCCGTGCCCGTCGTGCAGTTGGACGCCTGGGCGGATGAGGAGTTGGCCGATGTGACCCTCGAACTGCTCCAGGCCGACGGTGTGCTGGTCCCCTACCAGGGGATCATTCATCGCACCGAATACGAACCCGGCACGGGAGAGGTCAGCGCATGCCGGTTCCGGATCCTCGACATCGACCTCCTCACAGGCCCCAATCAAGTCAGCTTCCACGCCACGGACCTGGCCGGCAATGTCCGGGAACTCAGTTGGCAGTGGGTCCTGAATCCCGCGTTGGATCAGACCGATCCCGTCATTACCGTGCTCTGGCCCCAGGACGGCGAGGTGATCGCCGGGAGCAGCTTCACCTTGCGCGGCACGTTGGACGACGCGACCGAAAGGTTTGTGGCGTCGATTGAAGGTGGCGGTCAAACCATTGAAGTCAACGGTCTGGTGGAAAGAAACGGGCGGTTCTGGGTCGAGGATCTGCCGCTTTCGGACGGGGAGAACGACATCACACTGACGGCGACCGACTACAAAGGGAACGAGTCGGTGAGCACCTTCACCGTGCTGCGCAGCGCGCTGGACCTGAGTATCAACGCCATCGACCTCTCGGATCCTGGTGTCGTCTGGGCTACCGTGACTGGCCACGTCGGCCCCAATCGGCAAGTGGTCGTCAACGGCGTGATGGCAGCGGTCCAACCCAACGGGGATTGGAGCGCGCAGGATGTTCCGGTGGACCCGGGCGGGGTGGCGGGGTTCCATGTTGATGCGATCGACACGAGCGTTCCGCCTGGATCCACGGTTTCCAAGGAACGAAGTTCAGACGCGGTACACGAACGGTTCATGGGTCATGGACATTTACGATGACCAGGACACCTTTCTCGCTTCACTGAACGGCCGCGTAAGCGCCAGCGGTTACTGCGAGCTGGCCGGAGATCCCGATCCTACTCCGGGCTTCAGCCTCTCGCTTCTGGACGGGAACGGTGAGCAACTGCCGTCGACGTCCTACGTTGTCGAGATGGCGATGTGGGCAGCGGCAGTCCCGAGCGGGAATCCCCAAGCCACAGCCACGCAGACGAATTTCGTTGAGACAACCTGGTGGCAGGGCGTTGCGACATTCTTTAACGTCGCGTACCAGCAGATTTACAATCCGTCGAGCCAGAATGGCATGATATTGAGGATGATGATCGGAAACGTGGTCAGCGCAGCTATTACCCGATACCCGAACTTCGACCCGAACCCTGCTGTGATTCGGGGCATCCCAGATGTTCCGTTCTGCCTTTTGGGTCCAGCAGAATGGGCCACGCTCTACACCGATCTCACCAACAGCTCCAGCGCACGGAACCTCTACTATTTCGGGCACGGAGGTCCCGACCGCATCGGCTATACCACCACGAACCAACAAATCAACCTGACGGATTTGAAGAATATCCTTAAGAATGCACCCGACCCGTTGAAGGGGACGAACGCCCACCCATACCGCTTCGTCTTTCTGGACGGGTGTAAGACGGCCAACGGGGACATGCCCACGGCCTTTGGTGTTCCGAAGGGCAACGTCCCTGTCACGGAATTCACCCAGAAACGCGGGATCCGCCCGCGCGCGTTCGTGGGGTGGAATAAGAACTGCACCATCGCTTGGGGAGCATTCGACCAACAACACGTCACATTCCTGGAGAGCTTTTTCGACAAGTGGGCCAACGCGAGGGATCCCTTCGGTAGTCCGATCGGCATCCGGGCCGCGATCCAGCAAGCCAATCCCACAGCGTGGACTCAGAAACCGAACCTGACCGTCCACGGTGACGAAGGACTATGGTTCATGGACGATCAATGACCGGGCTCACTTGGAGGCTCGGCTTAGCGCTTGGGTTGGCCTTCTGTGCTATCGGGGTGCGGGCAGCCGACGGCGAGTCAGCGGCCCGCACCGTTGTCCTGCTGCCTGATGAGGTGATTCCCACGAATACTGCTGCCTTTCAAGATTACGCTTTCAAGACGGTCCTTGAGCAAGCGAATCAAGTCGCGCGTGCGTGGAACCTGGACATATCGCTCCCGATTCAAACAAACGGAATCACGCGGTTTATCGCCCGTCCGAGAGTGAACGGTGTGAGCGCGGGCATCGATGTGGAACGTCGATACGGCTTCGGAGTTGGGAATGGGACGTTCTCGTTGTTCCGGGATGAGGAATTCCATATCCGCCCGTACGCCCGCAGTGATGAGAAGATGGATAAGTTGGCAGCGATGACGAACCTGCTGACGGTAGAGAGTGCTCTTGCCTTGGCGCGAGTGCGGCTGCATCAACTCGGTCTCGACGACGAGGCGCTGGGCCTGGGGGATCCGATTATGGTGAGGCAATGGAAGTACGACTCAAACAACGTCGTCTATCTGTTGCCCTATTACGAGGTTCGCTGGCAGGCGACGAACCGTTTTCTTGCCGTGAACATGGGCATTTCAGGTGTCGCGTCGAATATCGTCGAGTTTGACCATAACATCCCAAGCGAGGTGCTCCTTGGAACTGCCGCTGATCGCCTTCGTGTTCCGACACCTGCCAATTATCTCGAGATCCTCGGCCTGCCACCGAACGTGAACCTCCTTCGCCATGATCACGAGAGGCGAGATAGACTGCGACGCCTGATGGAAACAAACTCGGCCGGCATGAAGTGATCAGCCGACTGCAACCCGCATCCAGCTCCCCTTCTTGAGCGTGGGACCGGTCGCGCCGCCGCCGTCCTGGTCGGCCCATTGGAGAGCGAACGCGCCGTCAGCGCTGGGGGTCAGGAGTACGGAAACGAAAACGGAGCACAGGCTGGCGGCCGAGGCCACATCCGTTACCGTGGTGAACGCGCCGTCCTCGACCTTCACGCGGACGCTGCCCTCGTTGTTGTTCGAGTAAAGGTCGTTCCGGTTGGCGAGGCTTGCGGCCGGCGGCGAGTACGTCCACTTCACCATCTCGCTGCTGCTGGGTTCCCAGAATACGAGCCTCCCCTCGATCAGGTACGTGACGCCGTTCTTGACGTCGAAGGAGAGCGTGGCGTCGTCGGCCAGAGCCGTGCTGCTCCGGGTCTCGTCCGCCGCCTTAAACTTCACGATTGGATCGGCGACCCACTCGGTATCGAAGTCCGTGCCCGATTTCTTGCGCAGGGTCTGCCGAGTCGTGCCGCCCGACGGGAGACCTCGATCCCCCGCCGCCACGTCCGCGGATCTAGCCCCACGTCCCTGCCCGCGGCCTCTCCGAGGGCAGCGGCGTCCGCCTTCGCGTCGAGCGCCTCCTGCAGGACCGTCTGATTGGCGAGCGTCCCAGTGATGTCACCCCACGCGGCCGAACCGCCGCCCCCGCCGCCGCCCAGCGTCGACGCGAGCTTCCAGACCTTTTCGTTCGTGCCGGCGGCGTAGTCGTCTGGGCGAATGACATCGGGCGAACTCTCGGCATCGGTGCCGGCGGCGAGGACGTAGAACTGGACGGCGTCGGCCAGGACGGAGAACACGACCAAGCCCACCGGCAGATTCACGGTGGGGATGGCGTCCAGGCGCTGCGCGGTGAGGATGGCCGTCCCCGTCGCCCCGGTCCCGCCCCCGGCCGTGAACACGGGCGTCGGTGCGCTCACGTAGCCCAAGCCTGGGTTCGTGATTTCCACGGACACGATCGCTCCACCGATCGCGGTCGCAATGCCAGCCGCCCCGTTCCCACCACCGCCGGTGAACGTGACGGCGAAGCTGTTGGCGTAGCCCGAACCACTGTTGGTGACGGTGAGCCCGTCGACGCCGGAAGTGCCTCCAGTCAGGCCGGCGACACTCTTGGCGGCACGAACACGGTCGGACACTTCGCGGAGGATGGTGGTCAGTCTCATGGTGCGTATCGGTTGGAGTTGGTGGCAGTGACGGCGCCGAGGATCAGGTCCACGTCCTCGGCGACCAGAGCCTGTTCGGCTGCGGCGGTGCTGGCGAAAAGTCCGCCCAAGGCTTCGTCCAGGTCCTCGAGCCCAAGCATCCCGAGATCAAACTGCTCGTAGACGCTCAGCACCCGGGATCCCCAGTCGCGGGAGAACGTCCCGTCCGGACACATAGAAGTACCGTCGCGGTCGTAGGTGACTTGCGCGGCGTCGCTGACCTGCTGGATCCGCTTACTGACTGATAGGCATTTGCTTTTTCGACGTGGCTGGAGTGTGCCTGGCCGGGCATGGGCATTTAAGGCGAAACGCAGCAGCATGGTCCCCTGCAAGGGCTTGGCTGGCCTTCGGGGGCTAGTGGGCGGCCGCCCACCAGCCCCCGAAGGCGGTCGTGGCATCCAGGAAGGCTGGTCAGGCGGCCACCGCGGCTGGAAACGGCGGTGGCGCCGACCACCGAGGGCGCAGTTCACCGTCGAGCGGATGCCCCGCCTCGCGCGCGATGCGACCGCTCCACCGGTTCTGCTGGCCCTGAGCCTCAACCCGCAACCGGGATCTTCGCCGAGGGCGGGGCGCGAGCCGCTTGCTCCTCCCACAGTCCGCAGTGGCGGAGAATCTTCTCGATGACGTCGGTCTGATGCCGCTCGATGAAAGCAATGATTTTCATCTCCGCGCCACACTTGGGACAGCAAATGGGGTCCGACGCGTAGACCTGTTTGATCAGCGCCGCCCAGCCTTTGCGGGCCTCCCGCGCCGAGGGGGAACGGGCGGGAATCCCTGTTCCGGCCGCCGCCGGTTGCCGTTGGGCCCGTTGCCCTCGGGTCTTGTTCGAATACCACCCGTAATACCGGATCAGATGTTCTCCGGGATCCGGTATGTGCTGCGTCACCTCGGCCAGGAAATCCAGCGGATCGAACACCTGGAAGTTGCGGGCGGGACCCGCGAGCAGTTCCTCGTCGCCCGGTTCGGGGAATCGACCCACCGCATTATGCTCGGTCTTGTAAATGACCTTGCCCGCATCGGTGACCTCGACTTGTCCCGACGTAGCCCGCTCAGGGCGAAGGCGGATCATCCGGGCCTGGCTGAAGGGACACCGCAGGAAATACTGGATCAGGCGCCGCACCCCTTCTTGGTCACCCGCCTCCAGCCGCACGCTCTGGTCCACACTGAACCCGGAGTGCCTCCAAGATCGGATATTCGCCACCACCTCCTCGGTGATCTTGCCCTCGGCCAGGAGCAGGGCGAAGACCTCCTGTTCCCAGAGCTTGAGGAAGGGCTCAGTCGCCAGCTTGGGCAGCGGCACAAACGTCCCGTCCGGAAGGAACACCCCTTCGCTCACCAGCGCGTGGAGGTGGGGATGCCAATGGATCAACTGGCCAAAGGTCTGGATGGCGCCCACCATGCCGGGCACCGCGTCGGGACGCCCGCCGGCGGCGGGGTAGACCGTGATGACCGTGCGCGCCGCCGCCCGGCACAACTCGCCCAGGAGCCGCCGGTCGAACCGGAAGTAGATCCGCAGCCGCTTGGGAATCGTGACCCGCCTGCGCCGAAGGCTTCGGCGTGGCGAGACACAAACTGGCGATGAGGCACCTCGGCGCAGACGTGCTCGGCCACCCAGCCGGCCTTCTCCAACGCCCGCGGCATGAAAACGGCACGAAGAACTCCTCGCGGCACTTGGGGCAGCGGACGCGGGCGAAGCCGTGCTTGAGGTCGCCGCACTCAAGAAACTTCCGCACGACCGTCCCGATGATCGGCCGCCAGAAACCCTGGCGGTCCTGGTAGCGCTCCGCGTAGACCGCCTCGAATTGAGGAAAGAAGCGCTCGACCAGCTTGTAGAATGGCGACTCTTGCGGGTGCCGGGGACGATAGACGCCGCCAGCCTCCTTGGAACCACAGGCCACAACCAACCTCCTTGTGGAGGCAGGCTACGAACCTCAATGGACTCGATCAAGCTTCGACACGGTCAGGCAGCCGCGTCTTCCGGCTGAATCCTCACCTTAGCAAGGCGTACGGCAACAGGCTTTGAACCAAGTCTGTACCAAGCTCAAAGCGAAATACGAATGATGCGTGCGCCGGGCCTACTGGCCAACTGACTGATAATCAGCCCGGCGGGCTCAGACCCCATTTCGAATGGAGCGCTCCGGAGGGGACATTCCGCCCTCGCACGAGAACTCGCGCACGATTGCCCAGGGAACCCAAGGGCACCGAACCGGAATCGAGATCCGTCGTTCAGTAGCCAATCGGAGTATCACATCGCCAGCGCCATCCGTGGGTGCAGCGGTTCGGAATGATGCACTCAGATTGTGCAATCGAGTCCTTTGTTGTGAGACGGGTGGTGAATCCGCAAGGAAGCCGCCACCCTTCCAGCGCCGCCCGCTCACACGGGGATTCCGCGTCTCCCTTGGCGTCGAGATGCTCAGCGGAAGTGAGCAGGACTGTTCGCATCGAGAAGTTCTTCAAACAAGTTCTTGACGGGGGGGGGGGGGGGTATGCGTTAAGTGTAAACGCGTAATCAAAACAACCGAGTCCTTGGAGGGGCGGCCTGGGGTGCCGCCGGGGAACGAGCCAGGGCAAGCCTCCAAGGGGCTCACATCACCAAGACGAATATGTCACTGCTGGATGCCTTTCTGGAGGACGGGCTGGCGGCTTCGGTGCTGGAGAAATCCGATGTGTGGTTCGCCATCCGCAAGGACGGGGCCGTCGGATCAGGTTCAAAGGAGGATCCGTTCGATGGTTCGACAGCCGCGCACTTCGACGCGGCGATGGCCGATGAGGATCTCGTGGGCGAGAATACAACGATCCACTTGGGACCGGGCGAGTTCAAGACCGCCGGTGGCACTGCCTGGCAGCCACGCAGTGGGCAGCGCATTGTGGGCGCGGGAATCAACGCCACCACCCTGAAAGTGGAGAACTCAGAGACCGGGATCGTCGTCGTCGCGATCGGCAACCCGGCGACCGACCCCAACTATGACCCGGAGCCTATCGTGGCGCTGGAGGGCTTCGAGGTCTCCGACCTCACCATTGACTGTGGCTTTACCGCGCAATCGAATCCGGACGGCATCGGCGGGGTCTCCGTCACCGGTCGCAACGTCTTCCTGCGCCGAATCGCTGTGAAGGATTTCGGCGCCAAGTCGGAGAGCCAGGCCTTGGGTTTGTCGGCGGCCTGGGCGACGGCAGCCCACGCCCCCTCCAACTGCGTGATCGAGGCTTGCCAAGTCGTGCCTGCGGAAGCAGGTGAGGGCATCATGATCTGTCTGCGCCTGGGAAGCGCCGGAGGCGATGCAAAGTGGCATTCCGGGTGCGAGATCCGAGACTGTGTGGTGGACGGAGCGGTGGAGGGGGGGGAGGCGGATTTCGATCGCGACATCCGGGGTGTGGTAGCTTCTGGTGGCGCCGGAACGATCATCGAGGGCAACCGTATCCGAAACTGTCGCCATGGCGGACCTTGCCAGGTTGCTGGCGAAGCGACCGTGTCCACCCAGGACTTGATCGTTCGAGACAACGCTTACGCCCGGGTCCAATACGGGATCTCGATGGGGCTGGCCTCGCCTCAGACCGTCCAACGGCTTGTGGCGCTGGACAACTGGATCGAGCTGGGAACGGACGATCAGGAGTCTTGGAACATCTCGGGGATCCAACTCAAACGCAGTTCGGGCGTCGGTTTCACGAACGTGATCCTGCGCGGGAATGTGATACGGTGTGACGGTGGCCAGTACGATCCGGAGGGCGACTACGGGATTGAACTGCAAGGGTGTGCCCATGCCATTGTGCAGAACAACCTGATCGATATCGAGGTGGCGAACAACGCCGTCTCGCATCCGTCGACGGATGGAGTGACGCTCTTCAACAACCAGACCGCTGATGGAGAGTTCCGGCCCGGATTTGACGGGACGCTGCATGATCAGGAATTGACAACGGAAGTGGAGGACGTGCTGTTGGGCCTGGTGATGCGGGGAGGTGGGTGAACCTGTGGCTTCTGGAGAACTCGTGCGATGAAAGGACGATGCGCGATGGTGGCAAAGGCGACGGCACTCGCTTCGCTCTTGTGGCTCAGTTGGACTGCGGCAGCCCAGGGCAGCTTTGTGGTGCCTAGCCACAGCGAAAGCCAAAACGGCGGGAACACGGCCTTCGGTCCCATCTTCCCGGGGCCAGGCCCGGACCTTGTTCCATGGCGCTACCAAGAGGTGTTTGGAGCCAACGATGTTTCCATGCCCTTCGGCGTTCACTTCCTCACGGCGGTCAGGTTTCGATTGAAGGTCATCGGCGGGGGAGGGAATTCACTCGACGCCGTCGTGCCGGACATCGAGATCCGGTTGTCAACCACCTCAAGGAGCGTTGACCTACTCTTCCCGTTGTATGCGATGAACACGGGCCCCGACGAAGTGGCGGTCTATTCGCGCGGTCCTATGCACGTCACGGGTGAGATAATCCCGGGTCAAAACCCTCAGCCCTTCTCGGTCAAGATCCCATTTGAGACGCCATTCCTTTACGACCGGTCCTGGGGCAACCTCCTTCTGGACATTATCACTTATTCGGGGACTTCCGTTCTTGTTGGGTTCGACGCCGCAGAGGTACAGGGCGATTCGGTCTCGGCAAATCTGGGGAGTAGCCTGGATCGAGGAACGCCTTTCACGAGAGGTATTGTGGCGCAGTTCGACTACGAGGCAGTTCCGGAACCAGGCACGGTAGTCCTGTTTGGCGTCGGTTTGCTCGGGCTGATCGTTTGCTGGCGTCGGCGGACTCTACCAGTGTGATCCCTATGTCACTTCTCGACGCATTGCTGAGGACGGAGTTGAGCGAATCTGTCGTTGATCCGACTGCCTCGGCAAAGGAAGTGTTCTTCGCGATCCGCGCAGACGGACAGGTCGGCAGCGGTACGGAATCCGATCCCTTCGACGGGAGCACCCCTGCGAGGTTCGATGCGGTTATGGCTGGTTTGAGCGGCGGAGAGGTCGTCAGGCTCGGGCCCGGCATTTTCTTGACCCAGGGAGAAGAGTCTTGGTTCCCGCGGAGTGGTCAGCGAATTGTCGGGAGCGGAGTACATTCCACTGCGCTAAGACTCGCTTTGACAGATCCAAACAGTGACAGGCAGTACCACGTGATCGGACAGACCGCCGGGAAGATCTCTGGGTTCGAATTGGGTGATTTGACCATCGACTGCGATCTGGCGGGCCAACCGGACACGGGGTCGGGGTATGCCCGGATCATGGCCGGTGGGCTTGACCTGCGAGGCTACAACATCCTCATCCGCCGGGTGCGGGTGATCAACTTTGGCACGAACACCTCGGCCTATGAGTGTTTCGGTATCAGTGTGGGGTTCGCCGACCCTGGAGACAATCCCGTCGCGAAAAACTGCGTCGTTGAGAGTTGCATCGTTGAAAAGCCAGCGCTGAATAATGCCCGCGAGACAACTTGTATCAATTTGTCGGCGAATGAGCTCCAGGCCACGTTGGAGGGCGCCCATCACGAGGACTGCGTCATACGGAACAACTATGTGAATTGCGAGTATGTGCGGGCGACGGCGGCGAAACCCGTCTTGCGGGTGCAGTCGCTGACGAGGAGTGGCACGACGGCGACGCTGACAACCTATGGTGCGCACGGCCGGGTCGTGAACGATTGGATCGTGGTTACTGGCGGGACAGATCCCGGGGGCGGCACCTACCAGCAGCTTGGCCTGACCGCCGTCTGGAACGGTTCGTTCAAAGTCACGTCGGTGTCGCAGGATGGCAAGTCGCTGACGTACATCATGGACAGCCAGCCCGCCAGCGCGAGTGCCGGAGGAGAGATCTGGCTTGGAAAGGCCCCCAGCGCGCTGCTGGTCCTGGATGACATCGATACAGAACAAGACGAGAACGACGATTACTGGGTGATCCTGAGGACTTCGTCACCCCATTTTCGGTTCCTGGGCTCCGGATCGGATGACGGGGATTATGTGTTGATCAGGAACATTCAAACGACCGAGGGAGGAACCGAGAACGCTTTCAACGGGTACTATCAGATCAAGGAAGTGCCCGAGGCCGATTATCCGAGCCGCACGTTCAAATACAACGTCGGCTCCGAGTACCCGGGCACGCCCTCTGGAAGTGCTGCCGCGACGGCCACGGTCGGATGCCAGTTTCAAGGAATGGGAGGAGGCGGTGGCCGACGGGCGGTGGTGGAGCGGAACCGGGTCTACAATTGCCGGGTGGGGGGGCCGTACCACGACTCCCACAACACGCGGAGCCTGATCGTCCGCAAGAACTACTACTACAACGTTTACACAGGGATTTATGAGAACCTCGGTGCCAGGAGCAGCGGCAAGCTCGCCGGGACGATCTCGCAGACCGGGTCAGGCTGTACGTTCAACCTCTCTGGTGGCCTCGCCAATCCTTTCGCTCTGGGGGAGGTGGTCGAGATCACCAAGGCTGCGGACGGCGCGTTGTTGGGCCACTATGAAGTTATCGGAACGGCGGCCAACTCCTTCACGTTTACGGAACCGGACCAAGTTCCGTCGGTAGACTACAACGCGGCGCGGGCGTATACGGTCGGCCAACTTTGGATTGAGGATAACGTCATTGAGATGGCCCTGTTTCCGGCCGGCACGCAGGGCCACGCAGCCCCATCGGGTGTTACGCTAATTGCACCAACGGCGTTCAACGATTTGCCTATGATCCGGAAGGCGCTGGTGCGCGGGAACCTGATCCGCCACGTTGGCGGGTTGATCGATCCGTGTTGGCGAGGCGACTCGCGTGGTGTGGACGTAAGTTGCTGCAGGCGTCTTATCGTGGAATCGAACCTGATCGGGGTGGAAGGGGCCAACTGGGCGGTGCGGCATTATCACTGTGGCAAGGTGAAGTCGTTCAACAATCTGACCTTCGCAGGGGAGCCGTTATGCGCTCTCAAATGGGATGTAGATCCGCCTGTGCACACGCCGGAAATCCGGACACAGGCGGAGGAACTGTTCCTGGGGAGGCTCTAATGGCGGCTCCGACCACGGCGTTCGCGCTCCATGATTTCGGATTTCGGGTTGCGGGCTCGATCCGGGACTCGTACGCGGGTTTGAGGACAACCATGAAGAAGAAAGGGACAACACTATGGCGTTGATCGTCAAGACACTTGGGTCTGGCAACTTCCAAGTTGGCGGACCCCATGACTTATACACGGTGCCTGCTTCCAAGTCGGCGCTCATCACCAGCGCGCGCTTGGTGAATGTGACCACGAACGTTGCCTCGATGAACTTCTTCGTTCGAAAATCGGGCACCAGCACGGACTATCTGCTGACCAAGCTGATGGCAACGACCACGGCCAGCCAGAGCATGGTGATGGAGGATCCGGTCACACTCGGGACCGGTGACAAGCTCCGGGTCGACATTACCGGGACGAATCCGAACGTCGACTGGCAAGTAAATGGCGTGGAAAGGGATCTGTAACCAGCGGACACGGGGAGGGTCAACTCGAGGAAACTTTATGGCACTTTTCATCAAGTTATTGGGAGCGATGCGCACCAACGCCGGTTCCCTGACGAACATCTACTCGTCGACGGCCAGCACGATCGTGGCGAACATTCGCTTCGCCACCACGGCCAACGGTGGAACCGTGAATCTGTTTTACAAACCAAACGGCGGCTCGGCGATCCGGATTCTCGACCTCAACAAATCCCTTGGTGCGAGCGACAGCGTCGTCGTGAAGCCAGAGATCACGATGGGGCCGGGAGATACCATCGAGGTCACGACGGGTGTCGTGATGGACTGCGTTGTGTCCGGCTTCACGCGGGACTGAGCGTAGAGGTGAGCCGGCGCCAGGTGGCAAACGGGGGCCACACGAATGCACCGGTTCAGTCGAGACCAAGTTTAACGCGAACCGCCAGGTCGAGGTCTCTGTGGACTTGCCAACTGTCGGCACGGCGATAGTCCTCTACGTTCCTGACTCGACCCTGCACCGCATGGCGAACGAACGGCGCTTTCCTCGTGACGCGGTAGAAGGGGGAAGCCTCTTCCGGGGCTTCGTCCCGGGTTGGTGGGAATGCGCACACACCGCGAGGCTGTGCCCGATGGCCTCCATAATGTCGACACCCGCATCCGCTATTTCCTCACAATGAACCGGTTGCGCGTGCTCTGGCTGAGCGACAGCCCTTTCCTGGCGACGGGCTTCGGGAGG
>CAZVRY010000065.1:0-27764 GCA_964629545.1 uncultured Verrucomicrobiota bacterium
CGCCAGCGTCGTGGAGTGCGGCGGTGCTCCGCCGCTTTGCATTCGGGCGCGGCACCACGCCGAGCGTGGTCAATCAGAATGACAGGTTCAAGGGTTGGGGAGGGAAGGGGTGAGGGGGCCGGTGATCGGTCCAGACAAGGTGACAGACGCATGGTCTGCCCGGCCCCTCAGCGCCGGGTCCGACGCCGGGGAGCCTTGGCTGGGGCGGTCGGCTTGCGACCACCGTGGAACGACTCGACCTTTTTCGGCCGGGCTCGGGCGGCGAGCACGATGGGACAGCCTTCGTAACCGAAGGCCCGCCGGAGCTCCGCCGTGAGGAAGCGCTTATATTGGTCCGAGAAGAGTTCGTCACGGTTGACGAAGAGGAGAAACGTGGGCGGGGCCTGCCGGACTTGGGTGGCGTAGAAAAACTTGAGGTGATGCCCCTGCGCGCTCACCGGCTGCTTCCGCTCGATCGCTTCCTGGAGGGTCCGGTTCAGCAGCGCGGTCGGCACCTTCTTGGTCAGCTCCGCCGCCACGAACCGCACCGCTTCCAGCAGGCGGTCGAGGTGAAAGCCTGTGTGTGCGCTGGTGAAAAGGACGGGGGCGTAATCAAGAAAAAAGAGGGTCTTCTGCACCCACCGGCCGAAGGAGGCCAGCGACGCCCGCTCCTCCCCGGAGCCCCCCTGCCGGCGCGGAGAGGCCAGCCGCCGGCTCTGTTCCTTGCGTTGCGCACGCTCGACCTCCTCGGCATACAAGTCCCACTTGTTCACCACAATCAAACACGCCCGCCGAGCCTGCACGATCCGATCGCCAATCTTCTTGTCCTGTTCCGTGATCCCCATCTGCGCGTCCAGGACCAGCAACACCAGGTCGGCGCGCTCGATGGATTCCTCGGCCCGTTTCACGCTGAAGAACTCGACCGATTCGTCCACCCGCCGCGTCTTGCGAAGCCCGGCGGTGTCGATCAGCACGTAGCGCTCCCGCCGACCCTCCGTCTCGACTTCGAACGGCACATCCACCGAATCCCGCGTGGTCCCGGGGATCGGACTCACGATCACCCGCTCCGACGACGTGAGGGCATTGATGATGGACGATTTGCCCACGTTGGGACGGCCCACAATGGCGATCTTCAACGGCCCGCTGGGACCCGGCTCCGTCGGTTCCGCCTCCCCCTCGGTTCCCGCGCCATCCCCCACCACCGGCGCCTCCCCCACCACCGGCGCCTCCGCCACCACCGGCGCCTCCGCGCTCGCCGGCAGTCGTTCCACCGCCGCCGCCACCAACGGCTCGATCCCCCGGGCGTGGATCGCGCTCACCGGGTGGATCGCCTCGAAGCCCAGTTCACTGAATTCCGTGGCATGCACCTCCGCCGCCGCTGAGTCCGCCTTGTTCGCCGCCACCACCACCGGCTTGGCGGACTTCCGCAGACGCTGGGCCACTTCCCGATCCAGCGGGACGAGGCCTTCCTGGAGGTTCACCACGAAGACGATCACGTCCGCCGCCTCGATGGCCAGGCTCACCTGGGTGTAGGCCGCCTGCGCGATAGGATCGTCCGCGCGCTCCCCACGGAGCAGCCCGATGCCGCCCGTGTCCACCAGCGTAAAGGGCCGACCACGCCACTCGGCCGGAGCGCTGATCCGATCCCGGGTCACCCCGGGCTGATCGTGCACAATGGCAATGCGCCGACCCACCATGCGGTTGAACAGGGCGGATTTCCCAACGTTGGGGCGTCCGACGATGGCGATGATTCCCGACATGCGGGAACGATGCGGTCTGGGCGGAGGGAGGAAAAGAGAAAAGACGGAGACGCAGCCGCCGACCAAGTCCGAGGCAGTAGGCAGTGGGGCAGTGGGGCAGTGGGGTAGTGAGGGGGTAAGGCAGTCAGTCACTCCTGCTCGACGTTCCGCCTCCCCGGTTCCCCACTCACCCTTCGCCGCTCGCCGTTCACCGCTCGCCGTTCACCGTCGCCTTCCCACCGCTCACCGCGCGCCGAGCCCAGCGCCGGAGTTCGTCAATGGCCTCGCAGAGGACCCCGGCTTCCCCCCGGAAGGTCCCGGAACCATGCGGCTGGTTCTGGACGCTCCACCACTCGTAGAACCCCCCATGCTTGAGAACGCGTTCCACCATCGGGAGCAGCTCGCGATACGCTTCCTCGGGAAAGCCGTGGCGAGCCAGTTGCCGGACCATCCGGGCCCCAAACCACGTCCAATCGCCGCCATTCTGGTAGGACCATGGACCCATGCCCTTGTTCTTGAAGGTCCCCGCCGGATACGGAGGATAAACGGTGAGACCGATCGACGCCGCGCCTGCCAACCGGACGTTCGCCAACATTTGACCATAAGAGACGAGGATCTCGTGGGGACCGAGGAGACCCGCCTCGAGGGCCACGGCGGTTCCGCCATGGTAGTAGATCTTTTCCTCCTCCACACTCGCAGGGAAGGGAGAACCATCGAGGTAGATGTGGGGCACGTACTTCTGGCGGGGCGCGTCCCAGAGGTGCGTGCGGATGGCCCCCACCAACTCGGCGCGCCGCTGCCGCCACACCCCCGCCCGCACCGCATCCGTGGCCAGAATCACGTCCGTCAGTTCCCCCAGCGCGACGGCGAACAGGGCGTTGTCGTAGATGTCAAGGCACCGATGACTGCTGGCATCGAGCTCAACCCCCCACTCGTGCTCGGGCTGGACGTCGCCCCAATCGACCGTCGTCGCCCCCCACAAAAGGCCGTGGGCAGCCGACCAACGATGTTCGAGCAGAAAGCGGGCGGCCCGATCCAGGCGATCCCGCACGGTCTGCCCATTGACCTCCTCATCGAGAAAGGCGCGGTCGCCCGTCACGGTGACATAGCGGCTGACGGCCTGGATGAGGGAGCTTTCCTGGTCCGTCTCGACCGTGTTCTTATGGGCCTTAAACTGGGGTTGCGTCGGCGCGAGGCGGTACTTGTATCCGACCGACGCGCGCTCGTTCGGCACGTAACCGTCGACGATATTGCCGTCCTCGCCTTGAAAGTGGAAGAACACCAGGAGGGCGTGGCGGATGCGCTCCTGGGGGTTCGCCTCCAGGGCAGGCACGATGAACGTGTTGAAGTCGCGAATCCAGACCTCGGCGTATCCCTGCCCGGCGTTCAGACCGGACTTGAGGAGTTCGATCCCCTGACGCCGCACCTGGTCGAGGCGTTCGTCCGCCAGGATGCGCCGCGCCAACTCCGGGTGGGCAGCCGTCGCATCGCCGGGCCCGGCCGCGTGGCCGGCCGGGAAACTGCCGAGGAGAAGCAAGAGACCCACGCCGAAGGCTTGGGCGGCGGGGGAGAGGTTCAGGGATGTGCGCATAACGCGGATCGCAGGATGGGGGCGCGAGGTCCGGGTTCGTCCCTCCCAGCGCCTGTTGAGCATCGCCAAACGCTAACGGTCAACCAGGGCAGCGTCAACGTCACGATCCAGCAGTGCAGCCACTCATTTTGAAAGAAGGAGTTCCCCTCTCCACTTTCCTCTCCCCGCGCCCGTCCACGCTCCGGCAGGCCCGGGCAAGGCGCAGAGGCGCTCCTGAACCCGCAGGCGGATCGAGGTGGTTAGACGAGAGTGCGGGAGAATCATCATGGATTGCGTGCGGAGCCGCCTTCAGTAGAGTCCGCCCTCGTATGCATCCCGCGACCATTCCTGTCCTGATCTTGACCGAAGGCGTCGTGGTCGGAGCGGTGGCCCTTGGCCTCTTCCTGAGGAAACGGTCCCAACTGGCCCGCTGCCACCGCACCACGGGCGAAGTCATCGAGATCAAAGAACACGCCCGGCACGACGACGGCCCCATGCGTTACCCGGTGATCCGTTATCTCGACGGCCAAGGCGAGCCGGCGGTGTTCGAAAGCAAATACGGACGATCCGGGTGGAAGATCCAGCCCGGCGACCGTCTGCCTATCCTGGTGCATCCGGGCCACCCGCCGCGGGCAGAGGTCGCGCAATTCATGGCCCAATGGGGATTGCCCTGCGTCCTGGGCCTCGCCGCCGCGAGTTCCTTGATCGCTGCGCCGATCCTCCACCTGACCATGAATCGGTAACGCCTCCCCCCTGACCTCGTCGTCCGAACGGAAAAAGAAATCGTCACCAGCGCTCCCGGGCCGCGCCCGGCCGCCTCGTCTCCGTGCCTGACCCCCCGCTCACCCGCCCCAACTCGCGTTCCGTGCCCGCCCTTCCGCCCATTGCCGGATCCGCGTCACCTGTTCCACCATCGTCCGCGCCAGCGGCACACTCTGCGCGAAGGTCCGGGCAATGTCCTCCGTGGTGACCTCCCGCCGCGCGTGATACGCGTCGAACAGCGCGCTGATAATCGCCTGCTCGATCTCCGCCCCGCTGAACCCGTCGCTCACCGCCGCCAGACCCCGCACGTCGAACATCATCGGGTCCCGGCGACGCCGCGCCAGATGCACGCGCAGGATTTCCTCCCGCTCGACGGGCGCCGGCAGGTCCACGAAGAAAATCTCGTCCAGCCGCCCCTTCCGCAACAACTCGGGCGGCAACTGGGAAATGTCGTTGGCCGTCGCCACCACGAACACCGGCGTCGTCTTCTCCGACAGCCACGTCAGCAGCGTCCCGAACACCCGCGCCGTCGTGCCCCCATCGCTGATCCCCGAGCTCTGCGTCCCCGAAAACGCCTTGTCGATCTCGTCGACCCACAAGACGGCCGGCGCCACCGACTCCGCCACCGCGATGGCCCGACGCACGTTCTCCTCGGACGACCCCACCAGCCCGCTGAACATCCGCCCCATGTCGAACCGCAGGAGCGGGAACTGCCACTGCGCCGCCACCGCTTTCGCGCACAGACTCTTGCCGCACCCCTGCACGCCCAGGAGCAACACCCCTTTGGGCGCCGGCAACCCGAACGCGCGCGCGTCCTCGCTGAACGCCAACGCCCGCTTGCCCAACCACCCCTTCAGCCCCGCCAACCCCCCGACGTCCGCGAACGTCTCCTGCGCCGGATAATACTCCAAGAGCCCGCTCTTCCGAATGATCTGCTGCTTCTCCGAAAACACCTCGTGCACATGCCGGGGCTCGAGACACTGGTCCTGCACGATGACCCGGGCCAGCACGTTCTCCGCCTCGCCCAGCGTCAAACCCAACGCCGCCTGCAAGAGCCGCTCCCGCGCCAGGGCATCCAACTCGATCCGCACCTGGGGAAACGCCTTCACATCCTCGATCAGCCGATCCAGCAACTCCGCCAACTCCTCGCGCGTCGGCAGGGGGTAGTTGAGCACCGTGATCTCCTTCTCCAACTCCACCGGGATCTGCTGCACCGGCGCCACCAGCAGGATGGTCTTGTAACTGTGCTTCAGCTGAACCGCGATGTCCTTCAGCTTCCGCACCACCGCCGGATGGCCCCCCGTCAGAAACGGATGCAGATCGTGAAACAAAAACAACGCCGGCTCCACGTGGTCAATCACTTGATCCAATGCCACCAGCGGATCCCGGGTCGGCGAATTGCGATGCTTCGCCAACTGCACCGACGTCCCTACCGGCGTCATCCCCGTCGCACACGTCCACTCGAATGCCTTCTTCTGCAACCGCTGCGCCACCTGCGTCAACGCCTCCCGCACCCGCGCCTCCTCGCTCGAAATAAGATACAGAATCGAATAACGCGCACGAATGAGGGTCTCGATCTCCTGCTGTGTGGTGGTGACCATAACGGCGAATGCTGCCGCACTTAGCCACAAAGCCGTCCGCCTGCCAAGCCCGAAGCAACCCCACCCCCCCCCTCTCCATCGCTTCGCTTTCAAGGGTTGGGGAGAGGGGGAGTCCTCCTTTCAAAATGAGAACTGCCGCCGGTTTTCAGGGTTCCCATCCACCGCCTCCCTGGTGTAATCAAGACCCGCGACGTCCTCGTCCACCCAGCTTGACCATGGCTCCCTACCTCGACCTCCTTCGACTCGTCCTCGAACGCGGCCGCTTCAAAGCTGACCGCACCGGGACCGGCACCTACGCCTGGTTCGGCGCCCAAGCCCGCTACGACCTCCACCAGGGCTTCCCCCTCGTTACGACCAAGAAAGTCCACCTCAAGTCCATCATCTACGAACTCCTTTGGTTCCTCCGTGGCGACACCAACGTCCGCTGGCTCCAACAGCACGGCGTCACGATCTGGGACGAATGGGCCGACCCCCAGGGCGACCTCGGCCGCGTCTACGGCGCCCAATGGTGCGACTGGCGCACCGCCGACGGCCGCTCCCTCAACCAAATCGACCAGGTCGTCGACCTGATCCGCCGCCAACCGGACAGCCGCCGCCTCCTCGTCACGGCCTGGAACCCCGGCGAAGTCGAAGGCATGGCCCTCCCCCCCTGCCACACCCTCTTCCAGTTCTTCGTCCAGGACGGCGAACTCAGTTGTCAACTCTACCAACGCAGCGCCGACCTCTTCCTCGGCGTCCCCTTCAATGTCGCCAGCTACGCCCTCCTCACCCTTATGGTCGCCCAGGTCTGCAACCTCCAGCCCGGCACCTTCGTCCATACCTTCGGCGACCTCCATATCTACGCCAACCACCTCGACCAGGTGAAACTCCAACTCTCCCGCCAACCCCGCCCCCTCCCCACCCTCACCCTCAACCCCGCCATCCGCAACCTCCGCGACTTCCGCTACGAAGACTTCCAGTTGGTCGGCTACGATCCCCACCCCGCCATCAAAGCCCCCGTCGCCGTATGACCCGCCCCTTCCAGGCCCTCGCCGCCATGTCCCGCAACCGCGTCATCGGCCGAAACCACCAGATCCCCTGGCACCTCCCCGAAGACTTCCGCTGGTTCAAACGCCTCACCCTCGGCCACGTCCTCCTCATGGGACGCATCACCTTCGAGTCCATCGGCCGCCCCTTGCCCGGCCGCGACACCATCGTCCTCACCCGCTCCGCTTGGTCCCATCCCGGCGTCCGCACCGCCTCCTCCCTCGACGCCCTGCCTCTCGCCCCCGACGACCCCCGCACGGTCTTCGTGTGTGGCGGCGCCGAGGTCTACCGCCAGGCCCTCCCCCGCTGTTCCGACCTCTTCCTCACCCTCGTCCAACGCGACATCCCTGACGGCGACACCTTCTTCCCCCCCTGCGAACCGCTCTTCTCCCACTGCGAAGTCCTCCGCGAAACCCCGGAATTCACCATCCTCCACTACCACCGCTAACCCGCCCTGCCTCCCATCCCCCTCCTCCCTCACAACCCCAACCTCAACCGCCCTCCCAATCCTACTCCCAATCCTAATCCTACTCCCAATCCTAATCGCCATCACCATCCCGAACCGCCATCCCGACCGAGCATCACGCCCCCCCGCTCCGCCATCCGCCCTCCACCATCCTATGCCCCTGCTCCTTCTCCTCTCGCTCCTCACCCTCCCCTTCACCCTCGGGACCGCCGCCGCTGACGTCCCCGCCGCCCCTCCCTCCGACACGCTGCCGGTCGGCGTCGCCGCCCTCGATATCTCCCCCCAGCACCCCGTCCGCCTCAGCGGCTACGGCTTCCGCCGCACCGAATCGGAAGGGGTCGCCCACCCCATCTGGGCCAAAGCCCTTGCCTTTGGGGGCCCCGACCATGAACTGACGATCCTTGTCACCGTAGACAACGTGGGGGTCCCGGCGGCGATCACCCGGGCCTTGGCCTCCCGGCTCCATCGGCACCTGGGCTTGCCCCCGGAACGACTGGCCGTCGCCGCCTCCCATACCCACACCGCCCCCATGCTCTCCGGAGCGCTCCCCACCCTCTTCGGCGTCGACATCCCCCCCGAACACCAGGCCAACATCGACCGTTACACCCAGTTCTTCCTCGACCGCCTCGAACAGGTCGCCCTCCAAGCGGCCCAGCACCTGCGCCCTGGCCGCCTGGAGTGGGGCCGGGGTCGCGTCGGATTCGCCGCCAACCGGCGCACCCCGGGCGGCCCGGTGGACCACGACCTTCCCGTTCTGGTCGTGCGCGACCCCGACGGCCAACCCCGCGCCATCTGGTTCACCTATGCCTGCCACTGCACCACCCTCTCCAACAACAAGGTCAGCGGCGACTGGGCGGGTTGGGCGCAGAGCGGTCTCGAAGCCGCCTACCCCGGCGCCCTCGCCCTCGCCGCCATCGGTTGCGGCGCCGACGCCAACCCCAACCAACGCGGTCCAGGAGACTCGACCGCCTTCGCCGAAGCCCATGGACACCAGATCGTCGACGAAATCAAACGCCTCCTGGCCACGCCCCTCGAACCCGTCACCCAGGCCCCCAAGGCGGCCCTGGAACACTTCGACCTTCCCCTCGCCCCCGCCCGCAGCCGCGCCGAATGGGAGGAACGCGCCAGGCAAAACGACGCCATCGGCTACCACGCCCGTCTCAACCTCGCCCGCCTCGACCGCGGCGAAGCCCTCCCCGACCGCGTCCCCTACTCCGTGCAAAGCTGGGTGTTCGGCGACGACCTGGCCGTCCTCTTCCTGCCCGGCGAGGTCGTCGTTGACTACGCCCTTCGCCTCAAACGCGAATTCGACGCCGCCCGCCTCGCCATTGTCGCCTACGCCAACGACGCCCCCTGCTACGTCCCCTCCGAGCGCATCCTCCGCGAAGGCGGCTACGAAGGCGGCGGCGCCATGATCTATTACGACCAACCCCAAATCTTCGCCCCCGGCCTCGAAGACACCATCATCCAGCGCGTCCACCAGCAACTCCCCGCCTCCCTCGTCTGTCCCCCAGGCACCGAAGGCATTGCCCCACGGTCCCCCAACCGCGCCCTCCGCTCCTACCGCGCACCCCCCAACCTCACCCTCGAACTCGTCGCCGCCGAACCGCTCGTCCAGTCCCCCATCACCATCGACTGGGATCCCCAAGGACGCCTCTGGGTCACCGAAATGCTCGACTACCCCGCCGGCCTCGACGGCCATTGGCAACCCGGAGGACGCATCAAAGTCCTCACTGACACCGACGGCGACGGCCGCCTCGACCACGCCACCGTCTTCGCCGAACCTGTCCCTTTCCCCACAGGAGTCCTCCCCTGGCGCCACGGCGCCCTCATCTGCGCCGCCCCCGACCTCCTCTTCGCCCAAGACAACGACGGCGACCTCCGCGCCGACCGCACCGACCCCCTGTTCTCCGGCTTCGCCACCGAGAATTTCCAAGCCCGCCTCAACAGCCTCACGCTCGGCCTCGATAACTGGATCCACGGCGCCAACGGCCTCCTCGGCGGCACCATCCGCGGCGCCTTCCGACCCGCCCTCCTCGACCCCGCTCGACCTGACACCCCCACCCGCGACGTCGATATCCGCAACCGCGACTTCCGCTTCAACCCGTTCACGGGCGCCTTCGAACCCGCCGCCGGCCTCACCCAACACGGCCGCACCCGCAACGACTGGGGCGATTGGTTCGGTTGCGACAACAGCCGCGCCCTCACCCAGTTCCCCCTCGCCGAACACTACCTCCGTCGCAACCCCCACGTCCCCTCGCCCGACCCCATCCACTTCGTCCCCACCGGCCCCGACCCCGCCCGCCTCTTCCCGGCCAGCCGCCTCCAGGCCCGCTTCAACGACCTCGATATGGCCAACCGCGTCACCTCCGCCTGCGGCATCGACCTTTACCGCGACGACCTCCTCGACCCCGCCCTCCGCAACAACGCCTTTACCTGCGACAACGTCCATAACCTCGTCACCCGCCTCGTCCTCAACTCCGATGGCCTCCTCTTTACCGGACAACGCCCGCCCGAGGAGCAGTCCTCCGAATTCCTTGCCTCGACCGACAACTGGGCCCGGCCCGTCCAAGTCCGCACAGGCCCCGACGGCGCGCTCTACGTGGTCGATATGTACCGCTTCCTCATCGAACACCCACGCTGGATCCCCGCCGAACGCCTCGCCCCCATCAACGTCCGCGCCGGCGCCGACCGCGGCCGCATCTACCGCCTCGTCCCCCGTCACCGCCCCCTCCGCCCCATCCCCAACCTCGCACGCCTCAGCACCCCCGAACTCGCCCAACTCCTCGATCACCCCAACGGCCCCGCCCGCGACCGCGTCCACCTCGAACTCCTCCGCCGCCATGACTCCACCGCCGTCGCCCCGCTGCGGCAACTCGCCCGCTCCGCCCCCCGCCCCGAAGTCCGCCTCCAGGCCCTCTGCCTCCTCGAAGGCCTCCAAAGCCTCACCCCCGCCGACCTCCTCCCCGCCCTCCGCGATCCCCACGAGCAAGTCCGCCGGCACGCCGTCCGCTTGAGCGAACCCTGGCTGCGCTCCCCCACCCTCCCCAGCACCGCCCCGGACGCCGCCCAACTCCGGACCGACGTGCTCGCACTGGCCGCCGACCCCTCCCGCGCCGTCCGCACCCAACTCGCCTTCAGCCTCGGCGAATGCCCCGATCCCCAGGCCGCCCGCGCCCTCGCTCAACTCGCCTCCCTCGACCCTGACCACCCCTACTTCCGCGCCGCCCTCCTCAGTGCCGCCGTCCCCCACGCCGCCAACATCCTCTCCCTCCTCGCCGCGGCCCCCACACCTTCACCAGGCCTCCAAACCCTCAAAGCCCAACTCGCCACCACCGCCGCCGCCACCGCCGACGAACCCGGTCTCCGCCGCACCCTCGACGCCCTCCTGCCCGCCCCCGACCGCCCCGTCTCTCCCCCAGACCTCGCCGCCTTCGTCAGCCTCCTCGAATCCCTCGAACGCCGCCACCTCAGCCTCCCTCACCTCCTCACCGGACCCGACGCCCCCCCCCAGGGCCCCAACCGCCTCGACCAACTCCTCTCCCAAGCCCGCACCCAGGCCGCCCACCCCCAAACCCCACGCCCCGAACGCGAACTCGCCCTCCGTACCCTCGGACGCGACCCCGCCGCCGAAGATCGCGATGTCCAATTACTCACCTCCCTGGCCGCTACCACGCCCGAACTGCGCTCCGCCGCCCTCAGCACCCTCCAACGACTCCGCACCCCCGCCGTCGCTACCCGACTCCTTGACGGCTGGCCCCAATATTCCCCCGTCACCCGCAGCGCCATCGTCACCCTCCTCCTCTCCCGCGAAGAATGGACCGAATCCCTCCTCCATGCCATCGAGGCCGGGCAGGTCGCCCCCGCCGAAGTGCCGCTGGCCGACCAAACCCGCTGCACCCGCAGCCCCCGCCCCGCCATCCGCGACCTCGCCCAACGCCTCTTCCAGGCGCCCTCCCCCGGCGACCGCGCCGCCGTGGTCGCTTCCTATCGCCCAAGCCTCCAAATGACCGGCGACCCCTCCCGCGGTCGCGATCTCTTCCTCGCCCAATGCGCCTCGTGCCACGCCCTGGACGGCCTCGGATTCCATGTCGGCCCCGACCTTCTCACCCTCGCCGGCAAAGACCTCGATTACTGGATCAAGAACATCCTCGACCCCAATGCCGTCGTCGTCCCCCAATACGTCACCTATAACCTCGAAACCAAAGACGACCGCAGCCTCAGCGGCGTCATCCAAAGCGAAACCTCCACCAGCCTCACCCTCGTCCAAGGCGGCGGCGTCTCCGAAACCATCCTCCGCCAGGACATCGCCGACCTCCGCTCCTCCACCCTCTCGCTCATGCCCGAAGGCCTCGAAATCGGCCTCCCTCCCCAGGCCATGGCCGATCTCCTCGCCTTCGCCCGCCGCCCCACCCCCAGCCAGACCGCCGACGGCCCACCCGCCGCCCCCCTGACGGCCGCCGACGACGGCTCCTTCACCCTCCCCGCCGCCACCGCCCAAATCGAAGGCGGTGACATCACCCTCGAAGCCCAATTCCAGAACATCGGCATGTGGCACGGCCAAAACGACCGCGTCAGTTGGGACCTCATCGTCCGGAAGGCTGGCGACTTCGATGTCCACCTCGATTACGCCTGCCACAACGACGCCGCCGGTAACATGTTCCTCCTCAGCGCGGGCCCCGCCGAACTCCAAGGTGCCATTGCCGGCACCGGCGGTTGGGATCAATACCGCCAAGTCAAACTCGGCCGCCTCGCCCTTCCCCCCGGCAACCACCGCGTCGTGGTGCGCCCCGCCGGCCCCCTGCGCCATGCCCTCATGGACCTCCGCACCCTCAAGCTCACCCCCGCCGGCCTCGCCCCGCGCTGGGTGCTCCCCTCCCCCACCCCGCCCACCTCCCTGCCCCCCGGCTTCACCGCCGACCGTGTCGCCCGCACCCCCGCCGCCGTCGCCTCCGTCATCCTCGACCCGGCCCGGCCCCGCTCCGAACGTGAGGCCATCATCACTGCCAACCCCCAATTCTGCGACCGTCTCATCGCCGAACTCACCCGCGACCTCCCCCCAGGCCCCTCGGAATACGAGCGCATCCCCTGGATCTGGCGCGTCGCCGTCGCCGCCGGCCGCCGCAACGACCCCACCCACCTCCGCCGCATCCTCGACGTCTCCCTCCCCCAACCCGACGCCCCCCTGCGCGACTGGCAAGCCGTCGTCCTCGGCGGCGGACTCATCAACGGCCTCAGCGAACGCGGCCTCGCCCCCGGCCCGCGCCTCCTCGAAACGACGGGCGCCGACGACCCGCTCCGGGCCCGGTGGTCCCGCGCCCTCGATCTCGCTTCCACCATGGCCGACGACCCCAACGTCCCGACCCCCACCCGCTACGACGCCCTCCGCATGCTTGGCGTCGAGCCCTGGGAAAAACGCGGGCGCCAACTCGCCCGTTACCTCGTCCCGGGCACCCACGAGGAACTCCAAATGGGCGCTGTCAGCGCCCTCCTCGACGTCGCCACCCCGCCCGCCACCCACGCCCTCCTCGACGCCCTCTCCCACCTCGCCCCCGCCAACCGCGACCTCGCCCTCGACGGCCTCCTCCGCCCCGAACCGTCCGCCCTGCTCCTCCTCGAGGCCCTGAGCCAGCGGAAGATCACCGTTGACACGCTTGGCCGGGTCCGCCTCGACCGCCTCCATCAACACCCCTCCCTCGCCGTCCGCCAACGCGCAACCCAAACCCTCGCCCCGCCGCCCGCCAGGTAGGCTGACACGGCCCTCTCCTCCGGCGGGCCAACAGCGTGCCAACAGGGTGACAGGCTCACCATGGGCCAACAGGGTGACAGGTTCACTGCCTGCCGCACCCCTCGCCACCTGGCGCACCGCCGCCTCGTTCCTCCGCGACTTCACGCCTTCCAGACTCAGCACGTAGTCCGTGGACAATCCCCGATGCACGTGCATCGGGGATTGTCCACGCACCGCCGATAACGCCTCCGTCTCGCGACCGGACATCGGTCGGGTGCGAACTGGGTGACAGGTTCACCATGCTCGCCACGGTGTCCGGTTCCGGTGGCCTCCTCTCCCCGGCCCTCTTCGTATTCGCCCTGAATCCATGAGGCTCTGTCCCTTTTTCATGTCCGCCCTGAATTCATGAGGACTCCTGCCCCCCGCGCTGGGGACTCTGCTGTCCCCAGTTCTGGCGACTGGCGGGGAACGCGTTCCTGGGTAGACTGCCCTCGTCAGTGTTGCAGAAGTGCAGTGAAACCGTGTGTGTCCGAGGCGTATGTCTGCAGCGCCGCAATCACTGATGGCGGATCGCAAGCCGCGCACTTGCGAGCTAACGCCAAAAGCGCTTTCGTTCTCATAGCCGACGGGCCGGACCTCAAGTCCGGCCCTTTCGGTTTCCGCCTCTCGGACTCCCCCCATGTCCCCCCGCTATCCAGGTCCCCGCAGCGCCCCTCTCCTGGCCGAACTCGGCCGTTACGTCGTGGTTGAACCCTACCCGTTCGCCGTCGATCTCGAGCACTCCGACGGCATGTGGCTCGCCACCTTGGACGGCCAACGTGTCTTCGATTGGGGTGGCCACTACGGCTCGAAGCTCATTGCCCACAACCACCCCCGAATGGCCGAACCCGATTACCTCCGCCGCCTCGCCCGCGCCGCCAATAACAAAGTCACCAACCCCGACCTCCTCACGCCGGACTGCCTTGCCTACTACCGGCTCCTCCACCAACTCGCCCCGGACTGCATGCGCAATCCCCAACTCGAAGTCTACGCCGTCAACTCCGGGGCCGAAGCCGTTGAGAACCTCCTCAAATACCTTATCAACCTCCACGACCAGAAACTCCTCCGCTCCGGCCGACTCCCCGGCGTCCGCCGCCTCCTCTACTTCGATCAGGCCTTCCACGGCCGCACCGTCTTCGCCCTCAACGTCACCCAGCTCAGCCACGACCCCATCATCACCAAGGACTTCCACGGATTCATCCCCGGGAACCTCCAAGTTCCCTTCCCCGACCTCAACGCCGACGCCTCTCCGGCGGACAACCGCGCCCGCACCCGCCACAGCCTTGACATCGTCGCCGACCTCCTCCGCCGCTACGGGCCCGAAATCGTCGGCATCGTCGTCGAGCCCCTCCAAGGGGCCGGCGGCCATCGCGTCGCCGAACCCGCGTTCTTCCAAGGGCTCAGCGCACTCGCCCACGACCACGACATCCCCCTTGGCTTCGACGAGGTCCAAACGGCAGGTGGCCAGGCTGGGCGCGTTTTCGCCTGCGACCTCTTCGACCTCCCCCACCCGCCCCACGCCGTTGCCACCGCCAAGAAGTTCGGCAATGGCGTAGTCTACATGCTCTACCCCATGCAAGACCGCGGCGTGCTCGACTCCACCTGGGGCGGCTCGCTCGCCGACATGGTTCGGTTCGCCCAGGAATGGCAGATCGTTCGCGAAGAACGCCTGCTTGAACAGGTCCTCGCCAAAGCCGAGCACCTGGTCGAAGGCCTCCGCTGCCTCCAACAACGCCATCCCCACACCATCGCCAACATTCGCGGACTCGGACTCTACCAGGGCTTCACTCTGCGGCCGCCCCTGACCAAGGTCCGCTTCCTCGAGCGCGCCCTCGAACAGGAAGATCTCCTGCTCCTCGGGGCTGGCGCTGACGCCATCCGCCTCCGCCCCCACCTTCACGTCACCGCCGCCGACATCGATCTCCTCCTCGAGAGGCTCGACCGCTTGCTGAGTGCCGCGCCCTGATCCCCCTTCATGTTGGTGAGTTCGCAAGCAGGCAGACAAGGGATGGCTCCCCTCTCCCTCTCTGCCTCTCCCCAACCCCTCGATCTCGCTCCGCTTGCAAGGGTTGGGGAGGGCGTGGGGTGAGGGCGTGTCCGCTTACTTCTGCACTGATCCATCTCGGCCCTGCGCGCCTGAGGCTCACCCCCCGCGAACATACTCGCGGGGATCGGTAATCCGCCCGGTAATCGCGCTGGCGGCGACGGTCGCCGGGCTGGCCAGGAACACCTGCGACTCCTTGTGGCCCATGCGGCCGGGAAAGTTGCGGTTCGTGGCGCTGATGCACTTGAGCCCGGGCTCGTTCATGCGGCCGAAGGTGTCCACGGGACCGCCCAGACAGGCTGCGCACCCTGCGTTCTCGGTCATCCGCACGCCCGCCTCGATCAGCACCTGCCAGATGGTCCGATCGCCCCACCAGGTGGTTTGCAGATCCTGCACGATTTCCGGGGTGGCGGGCACACCGAACGTGTCGATGCTCACCTTCCGCCCTCGCAAGACCTGGGCGAATTCCACGAAATCGCTCGTCTTGCCGCCGGTGCACGACCCGATGTACGCGCGGTCGAGTTTGACCGCCTCCAGCTCCTTGGCCCGCTTCCGCTGGCCCGGATCGGGGTGACACGCCACCGTCGGTTCGAGCCGGTCGAGGTCAACGACCAGTTCGTAGATGAACTTCTGGTGGTCCTGGATCTCCACCGGTTCGTAGGCCTGCTTGGTCCCGTTGAGACGCGTGCGCGCCTCCACGAACTCGGCGGTGCGCGCGTCGAACGGAAAAATCCCGTTCTTCCCGCCCGCCTCGATCGCCATGTTTGCGATCGTCATCCGGTCATCCATCGACAGGCTGCCCACTCCCGGCCCGTCGAACTGCATCGCCCGGTAGGTGGCCCCGTCGAACCCGATCTCGCCAATGATGTGAAGGATGATGTCCTTGGCCATGACGCCGGGGCGGAGCCGGCCCTCGAGCCGGAAATGCATGGTCTCGGGGACTTTGAGGAGGAGCTTGCCGGTCCCCATGACGAACCCGGCATCGGTGTTGCCGATCCCGGTGGCGAACTGGTTGAAGGCTCCGGCCATACAGGTGTGGGAGTCGGTGCCGAAGAGCACCTCGCCCGGGCGCGTGTGCCCTTTCTGGGGCAACGCCGTGTGGCACACCCCGGCGTAGCGGGCCCCATATTGCCGAACCAGCGCCCCCTTCGACGCCTCGAACTTCCACGTCCCCGCCGGGTCGTCGATCACATCGTAGAAGTAAGGGATGCCCTGCTCCCGCACGAACTCGCGCAGGATGTCCACATTGCGGTTGGACTTCGAGTCGGCGGTGAAAATGTAGTGGTCGGGGATAATGACCACGCGATGGCGATCCCAGACCTTGGCCTGGGCGCCGAACTCGCGCTTGAACACCCCGATCGTGCCCGGCCCGCACACATCGTGCGTCATCAGCACATCTGTGTTCACCCACACGTTGTCACCCGCGTTCACCTGCGCCTTCCCAGCCGCCCGCGCCAACACCTGCTCCGTCAATGTCATAATGGCCGGGGAACTTACCGGCCCCACCCCAGGGGCGCAACCCCATTGGCGTCCCCCTCCAGCATTCTCATTTTGAAACTCGGACGGCCCCTCACCCGGCCTCTGGCCACCCTTTCCATGCGCGTCGGTTCGTTCGACTTGGAACCTCCCCATGAACCGTCCCCCCCCATCCCTCTCCCCAACCGATGCCAGCGAAGCGTTGTCTCGGGTTGGGGAGAGGGAGAAAGGGAGAGGGGGAATCGCTTCGGTTCAGGGGTTCAATGCGCGAAGCCCTGGTTGGGAGAATTCTCTCCCCGCGCCTTTTATAGCAGAGATAGCAGAAGGCAGCCGAGGCGCGGGGAGGGAACCCCGAACCAGCACCGTGCTGGTGGGGAGTCCTCGCGAGCCGCCAAGGACGGACCACCTCCCGGCTCGTCGGCAGCGCGGTTCTGCGGCTCGTCGACGCGACTTCGTCCTCGCCATCCCGCTCGCCCCCGCCTTATCTTCGCCCGCGCAAAACCTGTTGAACGACCATGCCCAATCCTTGGACCGGCAAAGGCAACCCCTACACGCGGAAGGAAGTCATCGAACGGCTGCGCGCCAGCCTGAAACGCGGCCAGCCGATCATCGCCGCCGGCGCCGGCACCGGCATCTCCGCCAAGTTCATCGAGCGGGGCGGCGCCGACCTCATCATCATCTATAATTCCGGCCGCTTCCGCATGAGCGGCCACGGCTCCACCTGCGGCCTCATGGCCTACGGCGACGCCAACGCCGTCGCCCTGGAAATCGGCGAATACGAAGTCCTTCCCGTGGTCGAGGAAGTCCCGGTCATCTGCGGGGTCCATGCCACCGACCCCCGCCGCCGCATGTGGCATTGGCTCCTCCAGGTCAAAGACATGGGCTTCAGCGGGGTCAACAACTTCCCCACCCACACGATCGTCGACGGCCACTTCCGCCAGGTCCTCGAGGAGACCGGCATGAGCGTGCGCAAGGAGTTCGAGATGGTCGCCCTCGCCCGCCGCATGGACCTTTTCTCCATCGTCTATGTCGCCACCCCGGAGGAAGCCGTCGCAATGGCCAAAGCCGGCGCCGACGCCATCATCGCCCACGTCGGCACCACCGTCGGCGGCTCCATCGGCGTCACCGGCGCCGTCTGCACCATGGACGACGCCGTCCAACGCACCCAGGCCATCATCCAAGCCGCCCGCCGCGTCCGCAAAGACCTCTTCTTCCTCTCTCACGGGGGCCCCATCTGCACCCCCGAGGACGCCGCCTACATCAACGAACACACCGACTGCGTCGGCTTCGTCGGGGCCTCCAGCCTCGAACGGATGGGGGTCGAGCAATCCCTCGTTGACCTCACCCGCCGCTTCAAACAAATCCCCGTCCCCGCCGTCCGCCGTCAGCCGCGCCCCCGCCGCCGCCCATGAACGACCCCGCCCAACGCCGCTTCGTCACCGCCGCCGACAAGGTCGACTTCCTCTCGCCTTGGACCCTGGAGGAGTGGCTTTGCCGCAGTGACATTGTCCCCAACCAGGAACTCATGATGGTCCGGGCCAACATGGAACCCGGCCGCAGCCACCCCTTCCACACCCACCCCACCCGCGAGGAGATCATCTACATCCTCTCCGGCCGCGCCGAACAGTGGATCGGCTGCGAACACCGCATCCTCGGCCCCGGCGAGATGGTCCTCATCCCCAAAGGCGAAGTCCACGGCACCTACAACCCCTTCCGCGAACGCCTCGTCTTCCTCGCCATCCTCAGCCCTGCCCAGGCCCCCGACCCCGCGGTCGTCGATGTCTCCACCCAGGAACCCTGGGCCTCCCTCAGAACCAACCCCAAGCGCTCCAATCCGTAATCAGCCATTCCCATGATCCTCCGCTCCGTCTGCTTCCTCCTCGCCCTCGCCGCGGTTGTCACCCACGCCGCGGACCCCGTGCGGGTTTTCATCCGCAGCGGCGTGAAGACCCACGGCCCCAACCAGCACGACCATCCGCGCTTCCTCGGCGAATGGACCAGGCTCCTCAGCGAACGCGGCTTCCAGGTCAGCGGGGCCATGGACTTCCCCTCCGCCGCGCAACTCGACGCCACCGACGTCCTCATCATCTACGCCTCCGACGGCATGAAGATCGTGGGCGAACAGCGCGCCCACTTCGAGGCCTTCCTCCGTCGCGGCGGCGGCCTCCTCGTCATGCACGCCGGCGTCGTCAGCGGCGACCAATACGAATGGTGCAAACGGATCATCGGCGGCGCCTGGCGCTGGGCCGATGATGCTCTCCCCAAGGAAAAGGCCACCAAATGGCTCGAAGGCGACGTCGGCCTTTTCTGGATCGACCCCCACCACCCGATCAGCCGCGGCCTCTCCAACTTCGATTGGAAGGACGAGATCTACTACGACATGGACCTCGCCCCCGACATCGACGTCCTCGCCACCAGCTTCCACAATGTCCACATCATCGCCCCCCAAGTCTGGACTTACGAACGGACGCTCGAGGGCGGGTCCGCCCCCTACCGCGCCCTCGTCAGCCTCCCCGGCCACGAATTCGATATCTTCAACACCCCCCAATACCGCGCCGTCCTCCTCCGCGGTCTGGCCTGGACCGCCAAACGCCCCAGCGCGGACGAGTTCGTCCTCCCCGAGGAACTCGCGTCCCTCCGCTACCCCCCCGGCGGCCCCAAACCCGCCCCCGAAGCCGCCCGAACCTTCAGCCTCCACCCCGACTTCAAACTCTCCCTCGCCGCCGATGAACGCGTCGCCGAAAAAATCATGTCCCTTGACTGGGACCCCCGCGGCCGGCTCTGGGTCGTTGAAACGCCCGAATACCCCGGCGGGCGCGACATCCACCGCAGCGATGCGCGCATCAGCCCCTGGCGGGTGCGCGACCCCGAGAAGTTCCCCCCCAATACCAAAGAACCCCGCCCTGCCCGCGACCGGATCTCGATGCTCGAGGACACCGACGGCGATGGTTTGATGGACCGACGCACCGTCTTCCATGACGGCCTCGAACTCCCCACTTCCCTCGTCTTCTACAAGGACGGCGTCATCGTCTCCCAAGCCCCCCACATCTATTGGATCCGCGACACCGACGGCGACGGCCGCTCCGACCGCCTCGAGACCCTCTTCACCGGCTGGGGCACCTTCGACACCCACGCGGTCATCAGCAACCTCCGCTGGGGCCCCGACGGCTGGGTCTATGGCTCCGTCGGTTATAGCGCCGGCGACGTCACCTCTGGCGACGGCGCGCGCAAGTTCGGGCACATCAACGCCGGTCTCTACCGGTTCCGCCCCGACGGCTCCGCTCTCGAGCAAGTGGCCGCCGGCTCCTGCAACACCTGGGGCTGCGAGGTTGCCCCCGACGGCGAGATCTTCTTCTCTACCGCCACGTGCGGTGAGCCGATCCTCCACGTGGTCCTGCCCGAGAAGATCGTCAGCCGCGCCGGCCGCCCCGGCATCCGCGCCGCCAAGCCGATCATCCAGGAAAACAAGGTCTTCCCCGCCCGCGTGGAGACCCGCCAACCCTATCTCCAAATCGACTGGGTGGGCGCTTTCACGGCGGCCTCTGGGGCCATGATCTACGACGGCGGCGCTTGGCCCGACCCCTGGAACGGCCCCTCCTGGTCCTTCTTCGTCCACGAACCCACCGTCTGGCTCACCCACCACGAGTTCCTCGACCCCGTCGGGGTCACTTACCAGGGACGACGCGAGGCCGGCCGCGAAGGCACTCACTTCCTCACCAGCACCGACTACTGGTTCAAACCCATCCATAGCCGCGTCGGCCCCGACGGCGCCCTCTACATCGTCGATTTCTACAACCAAATCGCCGTCCACAACGACACCCGCGGCCCCGCCCACGGCGCCCGCAACGCCGCCACCCGGCCCGACCGCGACCACCAATTCACCCGCCTCTGGCGCGTCCAACACCAGCAGGCCCGCCCCCTCCCCGCCTTCCAACTCGATCCTCAGAACCCCCGCGCCCTCGTCGCCGCCCTCGGCCACCCCAACGGCTGGGTCCGCGCCACCGCCAACCGGCTCCTCAGCGAAGGAGCCGGCCGCGCCGTCGCCGACGACCTCGAGACGATGGCCGCCAGCGGGCCCGCCCCCTACGGCCGCCTCCAAGCCCTGTGGGTCCTCGGCAACCTTGAAGCTCTCCCCCCCCAACTGCTCCTTACCGCCCTCACCGACGAAGACCCCGTCATCCGCCGCAACGCCCTCCGCCTCGCCGCCGAGCGCGACAACTCCAACCTCGCCCCCCCCCTCGACCTCATCCGCGCACGCCTCCACGACCCCGACCCCCGCACCCGCCTCGCCGCGTTGATCGCCGGCACCACCATCGCCCCGTCCCCAGACATCGCTCGCCTCGTCGTTGAAGCCTGGCCCACCCTCCGCGATCCCCACCTCGAAACGGCTGCCCTCGCCATGATGGCCTCCGACCCCGTCCTCCACCTCGAAACCGCCCTCGCCTCCGGCCAACCCGCCGCGGTCGCCAGCCTCATCCCCCACCTCACCCGCCACATCGCGAACCAGAATAACCCGGCCTCCGCCCGCGCCCTCGTCCTCGCCCTCGCCAAACCCTATCCCGGCACCGACCCCCTCAAGGCCGCCGCCCTCCAAACCCTCGCCGCGACCCTCCGCGCGGACGTCCGCCCCCCCCGCGACCCCGCCCTCGGCCAAGCCCTCCAGCAACTGCTCGCCCACAGCCAAACCGCCGCCGCCGTCCTCCCCCTCATCGTCCGCTGGAACTACGCCAACGACGTCGGCGACGCCCCCCAAACCGCCGTCCGCAACGCCCTCGCCCGCCTCAACGACCCCAACCTCCCCGATGACGTCCGCGCCCAGGTCGCCGTCGACCTCCTCGGGGTCCGGTCCCTCAGCCCCACCATCGTCCCGGCCGTCGCCACCCTCGTCGGCGGCCCCGCCAGCCCCGCGCTCCAACAACGCATCGTCGTCGCCCTCGGTGACAGCGGCGACCCCATCGGCGGACAGGCCCTCGTCACCGCGCTGCCCGCCCTGGACTTCGACCTGCGCGAACTCGCCTTCGGCCAGGTCCTCAAACGCTCCGAATGGTGCCTCGCGCTCCTCGACGCGATGAAGGACGGCAAGATCGATCCCGCCCCGCTCGGCCCCTCGAATCTCCATCGCCTCCGCACCCACGGCGACCGCCAGGTCGCCACCCGCGCGAACCTCGTGCTCGATGAACTCCGCGGCCCCGAACAAAAGGAGAAAGAAACCCTCATCGCCACCTTCCGCCCGGTCGTCCTCCGCCCTGGCGACCTCGCCAACGGAGCCAAACTCTTCACCGCTAATTGCGCCCCCTGCCACAAGTACAAAGAGGAAGGCGCCGACTTCGCCCCCAACCTCACCGGCATGGGCGCCCACGGCCCCGAGGACCTCCTCATCCATGTGCTCGACCCCAACCGCGTCGTCGAACCCAATTACCTCTCCGTGAATATCGAGACCAAGGACGACCTCTCCTACGACGGCATCGTCCTCCGCGAGAACCGCGCGGTCGTCGTCCTCCGCAATCAGACTGCCGAGACCGAGATCCGCAAGGACAACATCGCCTCCCGCCGCACCAGCAGCCGCTCCCTGATGCCCGAGGGGTTCGAAGCCCTCGGCCCCGAAGGACTCCGCGATCTGCTCGCCTTCCTCTGCGCCGACGAGGCCCGCTTCCGCATCCTCGATGTCCTCGCCGCGGCCACTGCCAACACCGGCGCTGGCATCTACACCGCGCCGGAGAACCGGGACGACGCCCCCGCCTTCCGCCAACACGGCCTCGTCAAGGTCGAGGGCATCCCCTTCGATGTCCTCAGCCCCCAACGCGGCCCCGCCAACGTGATCCAACTCAAAGGCGGTAACGGCTACGCCCGGACCATGCCCCAGACCGCCGAACTCAAAGTCGGCGTCCCCGCCAGGAAAATCCACTTCCTCGGCGGCATCGCCGGCTGGGGCTCCCAAAGCCCCCTCCAAGGCGACGACGCCATCCCCGTGGTCAAAGTCACCCTCCACCTCGCCGGCGGCGGCGCTGAATCCTTCCTCCTCCGCAACGGCATCGAAATCGCCGATTGGATCGGCCGCTTCGAGGTCCCCGGCTCGAAATGGGTGCCCAACCTCGCCCGCCGCGGCCAGGTCCGCACCTTCAGCAAAGACGTCCAATCCCGCGCCGTCATCGAACGCCTCACCCTCGAAAGCTATAACAACCACGTCGCCCCCACCTTCATCGGCATCACCGTCGAAACCCCCGCCCCCGCCCCCGCCGAGGCCGCCGCTCCGACCACCCCCTCACCCGCCGGCGCCCGCGGCCTCCTGATCGCCTCCGGCTCCTCCCACGACTTCCCACGCTGGTGGATCGAAGAAGACGTTACCACCCTCGCCGCCCTCCCCCATCTGCGGCTCGAGGCGACCCCACGCCCCGACGACGTCGGCGCCCACCTGGCCACCCTCGATGTTCTCCTCCTCGCCAATAACACTCCCTTCACCCAAGCCTCCAACCGCCAAGGCCTGCTCGACTTCGCCCAGCGCGGCAAAGGGCTCGTCCTCCTCCACGCCGGCCTTTGGTACAACTGGGCCGATTGGCCGGACTTCAACAAAACCCTTGCCGGGGGCGGCTCCCGCGGCCACGACAACCTCGGCGAGTTCGAGATCAAAGTCACTGACCCCCATCACCCCGTCATGCAAGGCGTGCCCGCCTCCTTCCGCATCAAGGACGAGCTTTACTGGTTCGAACCCGATCCCCAAGGCTCCCCCATCGAGGTGCTGGCCACCGCCTATTCCCCGCAGAAAGAGAAGACCTACCCCATGGTCTTCATCGTCAAACACCCCCAGGCCCGCATCGTCGGTATCGCCCCGGGCCACGACGGCGACGCCCATCAGCATCCCGCCTATATCCAACTCCTGCGCAACGCCGTCCGCTGGGCCGCTCGCCTTCCCTGACCATGCCCACGATCGCGATTCTCGGCACCCTCGATACCAAAGGCGCTGAACACGGCTTCCTCGCCGACCAAATCCGTGCCCTCGGCTTCGACACCCTCCTCATCGACGTCGGCACCCTCGGCCAGCCGGGGCTGACTCCGCACGTCCCGCGCGCCACCGTCGCCACCGCCGGCGGCGCCGATATCCTCGAACTCGCCGCCCGGCGCGACCGCGGCGAAGCCGTCGCCGCCATGACCCGCGGCGCCCCCATCGTCGTCTGCCAACTCGCCGATGAAGACCGCATCCACGGCCTCATCTCCCTCGGCGGCGGCGGCGGAACGGCCATCGCCACCGCCGCCATGCGGGCCCTCCCCTTGGGCTTCCCCAAGGTCATGGTCTCCACCCTCGCCAGCGGCAATACCGCCCCCTACGTCGATGTCAAAGACATCGTCATGTTCCCCAGCATCGTCGACGTCGCCGGACTCAACCGCATCTCCCGACTCCTCCTCAGCCGAGCCGCGGGCGCCATCTGCGGGATGGTCGCCGCCACCCCACCCCCCGCCTCCTCCCAACCCCTCATCGTCGCCTCCCAGTTCGGCAACACCACCCCTTGCGTCGACCGCTGCCGCCAACACCTCGAAACCCACGGCTACGAAGTCCTCGTCTTCGCCGCCGTCGGCACCGGCGGGCGCACCATGGAATCCCTCATCGAATCAAGTCTCGTCGCCGGCGTCCTCGACCTCACCACCACCGAGTGGGCCGATGAACTCGTCGGCGGCGTCCTCTCCGCCGGCCCCACCCGCCTCGAAGCCGCCCCCCGCTGCGGCGTCCCCGCCGTCGTCTCCACCGGCTGCCTCGACATGGTCAACTTCGGCCCCCCAGACACCGTCCCCGCCCGCTTCCACGGACGCACCTTCTACCAGCACAACCCCCAGGTCACCCTCATGCGCACTACCCCCGAGGAAAGCGCCGAACTCGGACGTATCCTCGGCTCCAAACTCTCCCTCTCCACCGGGCCCCTCACCGTCGTCCTCCCCCTCCGCGGCAATAGCCTCATCGGCGCCCCCGGCCAACCCTTCCACGACCCCGCCGCCGACCAGGCCCTCTTCACCGCCCTGAAGGACAACCTCCGCCACGATATCCCCGTCCGCGAACTCGATTGCCTCATCAACGACCCCGAGTTCGCCGACGCCTGCGTGCGCGAACTCCAGCATCTCCTGGCCCGCGCCCCCCTCCCAGGAACCGTCGGACCGGTCCGTTGACCCCCCATCTCCGATCCCCGATCTCCGATCTCCGATCTCCCATCTCCGATCTCCGATCTCCAGCCGGCGACTGATCCGAACCCGCCGGGTCTCAATCCTGGACCGGACAGGTCAATCGCCCGCTGAAGGGGCCTCCGCAGACGCGGACCAATCCACCTGGTAGACCGTGAGCGTGCGGTTGGTCACGGTCAGGGAACGGGGCTCCCGGCAGACCGCCGCCCATGGGGAACCCACCCGCCGCAATTCGTTGACCACGTCCTCGGTGCAGACGATCTGCCCGCGGCCCGCGGCCGTCTGCAGCCGGCTGGTCTCATTCACGACCCGGCCGAACACGGTGTAATTGGACAGGTGACGGGGATCGCCGACGGCGCCGACGCTGACGACCCCACAGTGGACGGAGACGCCGAATTCAAGGGACACGGGTTGGGAGAGGGGGACGCTGACTGGGGCGCGGCGGCCTGGGCAGCGGACGGGGAGGACAAGCGGTCGAACGCGGTGAGCCGCATTGCGAGCCGCCACGGCGCGTTGGGCGTCGATGGCCGCCAGGAGGGCGAGTTCGGCGTGGCGTTCGTATCGGACCGGCGCACCCCAGAAGGCCATCACACAATCGCCGATGAACTTGTCGAGCGTGCCTTGCCGGGCCTGGATGCAATCGGCGACGGCCACGAGGTAGTCGTTGGTGAGGGCCAACAACTGCTCCTCGGCGGCGGAGGTGAACTCGGCTTCGCTCACGCCCTGGATGGGGTGCTGGCGGTACCAGGCGGCCAGGTCGTCGCACTGGCGGCGGAGCCATTCGGAGAAGCCGCGGATATCGGCGAAGAAGACCGTGGCGGTGTGGAGGCGGGTGGGGTGGTGACGGAGGCGGTGGGGCCAGAGGACCTCCACGACATAGGGCGCCAGATCGCGGCGGGTGAGCAGGATCTCGCCGAGCAACCGATAGGACACCATGAACAGATGGGTCATGGCCAGGGCCCCGGCAACAGGCTGGACGATCGGGATCCACCAGCGGTAGGCGGTGTAGACGTGGACGGCGACGCCGAGGTAGGCGAGCGCGATGGCCGCCACCGCGAGCGACGCCCAACCGCCGCGGAGCCGCCAACTGAGCACTCCCGTCAGCAGGCCCAGCCCGACCATGACCAGGGTGTCGGTCGTGGCGGAACTGCGCTGGATCGAGCGCCCGGTGGCGACGGCGTAGGCGACATTCCAGATGACACTGCCCCCGACGTCATTCGCCAGCAGCGGGCTCGGGCCGCGGTCTTCGATATTGCTCCCGGAGGCGGTCGAGCACAGGAGAACGGTGTAACCCTCCCAATCGCGAGGAGGAGGTTCCCCGGCCGGACGGGCGCGGTGTTCGCGCAGGAGAGAGGCGAACCGGCCGGTCTTGAGGCGTGGCTCGGCGTCGTGGCGGAGTTCCCAATTGACGATCAGATTATTCCCAGCGTCGAGGGGGATGCGGACGGGGTGATCAGGGCGTGAGGGAGAAGGGAGGAGCAGGGTTTGGTTCGTGAGGACGGCGCGATCGAGGTCAAGTTGGGCCAGGCGTGCTCCCAGAACGAGCCCGAGGTGCCAGACGTCCCGAAGGATGCCGTGGTCCCATCCGGTCTGGCGCACGGGCAGGCGGCGGCGGACCCCGTCGGGGTCGGGGAGGAGGGCGACGTGGCCAATGGCGGCGGCGTTGGTGGAGAAGAGGGGGTCGGGGAAGCGCACGGCGGCGTTGGAACGTCCGTGGGCTCCGGCGGCGAGGGTGACATTCTTCAACTCGCGCAGGGTGGCGGCGAACGTCGCGTCGCCGTCCTGGATCCAGGCGCCCTGGGCGCCTTGCCGGGCGAGGACGGAGAGCCAATGCGGTTCATAGAAGAGGCCGTCGATGCCGATCGAGGTTGCGCCCCGAGCCGTCAGTTCGCGAAGCACCTCCGCGTAGAAATCGCGCGGCCAGGGCCAGGGAGCGCCGGTCTCGCGACGCAGGGCGGACAGGCAATCCTCCGTCAGGAACACCACGCCGAGTTTGGGATCGTCGGGGCGGGCCGGGGGCAGGCGGTCGGCGGCGAAGCGGGCGCGCCAGTCGAAAACGGTCCATTCCCAGCGGCGGAGGAGCCAGGCGACGGCGCTGTCGGGGGCGGCCCGGATGGCGAGGTTGGCGAGGAGGACAGCGGCGACGATGATCCAGGGGGCCTGGCGGACGAGGCGGACGAGGAGAGAGCCTTGGGCGACGGCGGCGGCGAGTTGCCAGAGGGCTGGTTTCACACCCGATCAGGGGGTTGGGGCGGCGGGGAGGCGAGTATAGGTTTCGGTGATGACGCCGATGCCCGGCAAGGTCCCCGACTGGGTGACGGCTTGGTTGGTGCCGAAGGTGAGTTGGAAGTCGAGCGCCTTGCCGCGGAGAGCGGGGAGATTCACCGGGCCGGTCTCGAGGACTTCCACGTAGCGGCCGTCCCGGTAAGTGTAGCGCCCAGAACCGGAGGCCATGGTCGAGCCTTCGGCGTCACACACCGACCAGACGAAGCGGTCCTCGGTCCAGATCTTGATCTGGCGGCCGCCTGGGGGTTGTTCGAGGGAACGTTCCCAGGCGCCGGCCAGCGGGTGGGAGGCTTTCTGAGGTGCCGGGACCGACGGGGGGTGGCACGCGGTGAGGCAGCCGAGGAGCGCGAAAGAAACGGTTCCAGCCAGATCCATCTTTTTCATGGTGGTGATAAGGAGGGGGTTTTCGGGCGGACGCTCAGCCGAATGGACGCTGTGAGCTGGGGCGTCCCCGCCAGCCGGCAAGGACGGACCACCTCACGCCTCGTCCGTCGTCTCGCCCCACCCACAATGTCTGGAGCACGGTCCATGCAAGGGAACACTGAACCAGCACCGTGCGGTGGGGCGAGCGGAATCGCGAGCCGCCAAGGGCGGACCCCATCCCGGCTCGTCCGTAGTCTCGCCCCAACTCGTAATCGTAATCGCAATCGTAATCGCGTCCCCTCCTGGTTCAGGGGTTCAATGCGGCAAGTTATACTTGGGAGCGTTCTACCCCCCAACCTAAGTCACCGCTTCGCTGGAGATGCTTGGGGGGAGGAACGGGCCTTCGCCGCGCCGAAGCGGCTTCGGCCGCGCAGGCGGGGTGAGGGGACGGTTCATGGGGAGTTAGATAGGGTGACAGGTTCACCTCCATGGCGCACTCCAAGAGCTTCGCCTCAACCC
>CAZVRY010000066.1:0-27760 GCA_964629545.1 uncultured Verrucomicrobiota bacterium
GGCGGCGCTGGTCTTGTCGAACTCTCCCTGGAGTCACTCATTCCTGAGCGCCTGGGAAACCCCGCTGGGAATTCGAATCGGCTCTTTCGAATCTGACCGCTCGTTGAAGGAGTGGATCAACGACGCCCTGATGACTTTGTTCTTCCTCCTCGTCGCTCTGGAGCTCAAACGAGAACTGGTGCTGGGGGAACTTAAGAACCCGCGCATGGCCGCGCTGTCCATTGCGGGCGCCCTGGGCGGCATGCTGGTGCCGGCGGGGCTTTATCTGATGCTGCAGTCGGGCCGCCCCGGCGCGAGTGGCTGGGGCACCGTGATGGCAACGGACACTGCGTTTGTCATCGGTTGTCTGGCGCTCCTGGGACCGCGCATTCCCCAGAGCCTGCGCCTGTTTATGCTCTCACTGGCGATTGTTGACGATATCGGCGCCATTCTAGTCGTGGCCATCGGTTACAGCAGCCACATTTCCTGGGTGGCAATCTCCGTGGCGGCGGGCGGGGTCCTGGCCGTGCGCGCCATGGCGCTGGCCGGCGTCCGGACCTTCCCGATCTACTTTCTGGCGGGCGCCCTCATCTGGATCGCGGTGGATGCCTCCGGCATCCACGCAACGATCACCGGCGTTATCCTCGGGCTGATGACGCCAGCCCGCAGATGGGTCAGCGACGAACGTCTGTATGCAATATTGGACAGGGTTGTCGCGCATCCAACCGGGAATGAAGGAAGTGCAGCTACAAAGGATCGCCGCACCCTTCAGGTGGCCGAGATCGCGGCGCGGGAAACATTATCTCCTGTCGAACGATTAGAGATCGGCCTGCACCCGTGGGTCGGTTTCGTCATCATGCCCCTTTTTGCATTCGCCAATGCCGGGTTGCCGCTCAGTTTGAGCGATCTCAGCCATTCTGTCGCGCTGGCGGTGTTTGTTGGATTCGCTCTCGGCAAACCCGTTGGCGTTCTGGCGTTCAGTTGGCTGGCCGTGCGCCTGAACATTGCGATACGCCCGCGGGATCTGAGCTGGAGGATGCTGGCGGGCGGCGGCCTGCTCGCCGGAATCGGGTTTACGATGGCGTTGTTCATTGCCAATCTGGCGTTTGACGAGAGTCTGATCGACAGCGCGAAATTGGGCATCTTCCTGGCGTCCGTCGCATCCGCGGTGGCAGGTCTCGCGCTGCTGATGTCGGTGCCCCGCCGAAAGGCCCCTCAAGCGGATCACAGTTGACGAGACAGCGTTTTAGCGTTTACCGGCGGTTCTCACTGGCGGATGCGCACCTGGCTCCGGCTTCATACCCCCACGCTATCGCCGCAGAGCATGCGAAGTATTGGCGGGTTGCGGTCGCGCGGAGGAACATGTGGCATGAGTCCATTCCAGCATCCACGTGGGATTGCATCCGGTTTCAAATTCCTGAACAGGCCGGGCGGCGTGCTTCGTTTTCGACGGCCCGCAATGGGTTTGTTGTGCGTTTGCGTTGCCCTGGCCGGCCCGGGGCTGTTTGCTGCGGAAACCGATCAACTCTCCGCCCCGTCAGCAAGAAAGGTTTACATCGTTCCGATCCGGGACAGCATCATGCCGCCGCTGGTCTATGTGGTCCGACGCGGCGTGAAGGAGGCGATGGCGGCAAACGCCGACCTGCTGGTCCTCGACATGAAAACCGACGGTGGCCGGGTGGATGTGACCGAGGAAATCATCCAGATGATCAGCCAGTTCAAGGGACGAACCGTCACGTACGTCAACAATCGCGCCTTTTCCGCAGGCGCGTTTATTGCCGTGGCGACGCAGGAGATTTACATGGCGCCTCAAAGCGTGATCGGCGCCGCCGCGCCCGTCATGATGTCGCCGGGCGGCGTTGGCACAGGCAACCTGCCCGACACAATGGAGATCAAAATGACTTCGGCGATTCGCGCGCTGGTGCGCGTCCAGGCCGAGAAGAACGGGCACAACGTGGATGTGATCGAGGCGATGATTGACAAAACCAGGGAACTGAAGATGGACGATGAGGTTCTCAACAAAGCAGGAAACATCCTCACGCTTACCGACCGGCAGGCCGCCAAAGAATACGGGAATCCCCCAAAGGCGCTGCTCTCCTCGGGCACGGAGGAATCGCTGGACTCTCTGTTGGCCACGCTCGGTTACGCCGGGGCGCAACGCGTCGAAATTAAGCCGACCGGCGCCGAGGAGATCGGCACCTGGATCAACGCCATCGGACCGCTGTTGTTGATCATTGGAATAGTCGGTCTCTACATTGAATTCAAAACTCCGGGCTTTGGCTTGCCGGGCATCGTGGGGATCGGCGCGTTTGCGCTGTACTTCCTTGGCGGTTACGTGGCGGGGCTTTCCGGCGCCGGATGGGTGGTGGTGTTTGTCGTGGGGCTGATTCTGGTGGGACTGGAACTGTTCGCCTTTCCAGGCACGTTCATCGCCGGAGTGAGCGGGGCGATTTTGATGCTGGCGGCCATTGTCATGGCGACGGTGGACAAATATCCCGGCGCGCCCAGCCTGCCCACGCTGCCGCAATTGAGCCTTCCTTTGCGCGATATCAGCCTGGCCTTTGCCGTGTCGTTCGTTCTCGCGCTGTTGCTGGCGCGATTCTTTCCGAAGACGACTCTCTTCCGCAGGCTCGTCTCACAAACGGCCAGCGGCGTGAGCTCCGTGTCTGCGCACGAGGAGCAGCAAGAAGCGCGCGTCGGACAGCTTGGCGTGACCATTTCCCAGTTGTATCCCGGCGGCAAAGCGCGGTTTGGTGAGGAAACCCTTGATGTCCTGACCGAAGGTGAACTGGTGGAGAAAGGACGCCGCGTGAAAATCATCGGGCACACGGGTGCGGACGCTGTGGTGAAGGAAGCGGAGTAATGCGGCCAGCAAATGCCATCCTGACCCCTGTGCTGCCCAGAGATCGGCCACTCGGTTTCCGCGTGTCGAATGAGGCAAATGCGCGCCAGCCTGGTATGCGTGTTGGTTGACTATTGCGGATTGCAAAACTCAACCCCGCGTGCCGGTTTTGAGGGTCGTTGCCGCGGCCTGGACAGTGCCTCGAAGCCGGAGATCACGTCGAAAAGCTCGGCGTCAATTCCGCTTTGACGCAAGCGATGGAAGTTGCTGTTGAGGTCCTCCAGCAATTCGTCAATGTTGCGATCCGCGCGTTCCATCGCCGCCAGCCGGCTGGCATTCTCGCTGGCGAGCGATTCGGCGCAGGCGCGGAAGAGCGAAACGAAAAGATATTCGCGGATGAGCGCCCGCAGGGTGGTGCTGTCACCCATGACCTCGGGCAGGGGCTGTGTCGGCCAGGGAAGTTCAACCAACTGGCGACGCCAGGTTTCGTCCAACGGCAACAATCGCTGATGCACGGGCGCGTAAACTGCGCCCGACGTCGGGCGGTTGTAGAAGAGGTGGAGTTCGGTGACTTCGCCCCGGGACTGGTGTGTCTCGTGCTCGACGAGAATCTGTCCGATGAGCGGCGTGATCGCTTGAACGGAATTCGGCACGGTGAACAGTCCCAGGAGCAGCAAACCCGCGTCATCCAGACGCGCATGAACGCGCTCGCCGACGGCCCAGACTTTGGGTTGGCCGGGCAGCGCGGCCAGAGTCTTCACCGCAAAATCGGCCACCACATCGTTGAACTGGCCCACCAATCCTTGGTCTGAACCGAACACGACCGCGCCCATCGCATCCGCATGGGCACGTCCTGTTCGTTGCACCTTCAAGGCCGCTGGCTCGCCAGCTCGAAAGCAAGCGCCCAACCCCAACTCAACGGTCCGATAGTAGTCGCCCAACGCGCGCACGGATTTCTCGTATTGTCCGATGCTCGAAGCGGCCAGGGCTTTCATGGTGCGAACGACGGATTGGAGGTCGCCGGCGCTGCTTATCTTGCGGTGGAGGCTGGCCGTAGTGTCGCTCATGTCGCCTCCTCACCGGGCTTTTGGTCAGGCTCGTCGGGTTTGGCTTCCGGCTTGGGCTGGAACGGCGCAAGCGCCTGGCGGGCGAGTTCAATAATCGTCTGGCGATCTTCATCTCTCAACTTGTCGGCGCTTTCGAATCGCGCACTCACCTCCGCCGGGATCTTGGACGCCGCCTCGATGACGGCCTTTTCCGCTAGGGTCATTTGCTCCAACGGCACGTTGTCGAAAAGACCCGCCGCCAACGCCAGCAGCACGGCGATTTGTGCGGGCACGGCCACCGGGGAGAACTCCGGCTGCTTGAGACAAGCGCGGATGCGTCGGCCATGCTCGATAATTTTGCGGGTCTCGTCATCCAATCGAGCGCCGAACCGGGCGAAGGTTTCGAGTTCCTCGAATTGCGCGTAGGCGAGCTTGAGATCGCCCGCCACGGCGCGATAGGCCGCGCGTTGCGCCTTGCCGCCGACGCGCGAGACAGATTTGCCGACATCCACCGCCGGCAGCACACCCAGCGCAAACAGCGATGGCGAAAGGTAGATTTGCCCGTCCGTGATGGAGATCAGGTTGGTCGGAATATAGGCGGACATGTTCTGCGCCTCGGTCTCGATGATGGGGAGCGCAGTAAGCGAACCCCCGCCGCGTTCCTCGCTCAAATGGGTGGCGCGTTCGAGCAGGCGCGAGTGAATGTAGAAAATGTCTCCGGGGAAAGCTTCGCGTCCTGGCGGCCGGCGGAGCAGCAGGGAAAGTTCGCGATAAGCGCGAGCGTGTTGCGTGAGGTCGTCATACACGATCAACACGTCGCGTCCCTCTTCCATGAAATGCTCCGCGATGCTGGTCGCCGCGTAAGGCGCGATATAGGCCAGGCCGGGCGGATCGTTGCCCTCGGTTACGACCACGACGGTGTAATCCAGTGCGCCCTGCTCGCGCAAGATGGCCACAGCCTTCGCCACCGAAGCCGCGCGCTGGCCGATGGCGCAATAGACGCAGATCACATCTTTGCCGCGCTGGTTCAAGATCGTGTCGAGCGCGATGGCAGTTTTCCCCGTCTGCCGGTCGCCCAAAATCAATTCGCGCTGGCCGCGCCCGATGGGGATGAGCGCATCCACGACTTTTAGGCCGGTTTGAAGCGGCACAGTGACGGGTGCGCGATCCATGATTGCAGCGGCGGGGCGTTCGATGGGCAGGCGCTCGCTGGAGTCCCCCGCCCCGTTGCCATCGAGCGGCCGACCGAGCGGGTCAATGACGCGGCCCAGCAAGCCGTCGCCCACCGCCACGTCCATGACCCGGCCCGTGCGCTCGACTTCATCACCCGCGTGCAGATGCGAGTATTCGCCGAGCAACACGACGCCAACTTCGTCCTCGTCCACGTTGAACGCGATGCCGAAGCCACCACCGGGAAACTTCACCAACTCCTCAAACCCCACACCGGGCAGGCCGGACACGCGGGCGATGCCCGTGGAAACGTTCGTAATCGTGCCCACCTCGCGCGGCGTCAGTTGCGGCGCGAAGGCTTCCCGCACCTTGCCGAGTCCGTCGAGCGCATGGTGGAAGACGACCTGTAGATTTTCAGGCGCGGCGTTCATTTGTCTTTGGGCACGGGCTTGGCTTCCACCGGCTTCGGCTCGGTCTTCGCTTTCAGAAGTTCGCCGACGCCCTGTTCCAGCGACGCGAGGTAATCCGCGATGCTCCACGCCACTTTTTGGCCGTTCGTGGAGAGTTCAATCCCGCTGACTAACTCCGGCGCGGTTTCAAATCGGAGGCGAATGTCGGCTGAGAAAGCTTCGTTGAGCGTCATTTGAATGACCGCGCGCTGTTCTGTTGGTAGTTCAAATGCGCTGCGCACAAGCGAGGGTTCTGACGCGGCTTTGAGCGACTCGCCAAGCCTGTGCTTCGACTCATCGTTCAACTCGCGCAAGCGACGGGTGAACACTTCGATCATCCGCTCTTCCAAACTCGTCGTGGCAAGATCGGTCAGCGCCTTCCGTGCGATGGCGAACACTTCGTCCTGCGTCCGACGAGTGATGGCTTGATTCAGATTGCGCGCGTCGTTGGCCAGCGATTCCTGCCGCTTGGCGCTCAAGGCGTCGGCGGCCTTGCGGGCCTCGTCGAGGAGTCGTTCGCGTTCGGTTTTTGCCTCGTCCGTCGCCTTGGTCAAAAGTGCAGCGCGTTGTTGATCGAACTCCTCGTTCTTCTTCTGGAATTCGTCGCGCTCCTTTTGGGCTTCGGCTTTTTTGGCGTCGGCGTCCGCGAGTTCCTTGGCAATCCGCTTCTCTCGCGCGTCAATGGCGTTGAGGATCGGTTTGTAAAGAAAGCGCTTCATCAACCAGACGAGGATGAGGAAGTTGAGCGCCTGCGCGCCGACGGTGAACCAGTCAATCAACACAGGTTCACCTTCCTACTGCCCCAGTTGCCGCAGCAGCCGCAGCGATGACGTGATTCCAGAACGGGTTGGCGAAAATGAGGATCATCGAGACCACGAAGCAGTAGATGGCCGTGGACTCGATCATCGCCAGGCCGACGAAGAGCGTCCGGGTGATGGTGGCGGAAGCGTCCGGCTGTTGCGCCAATGAACTCAGCGCGGTCGAGACGGCCTTCCCTTCGCCCAGCGCCGGGCCGATGCAGCCGATGCCGGTGGTGAAGCCGGCGGTGACGATTGAGGCCACCGCGATCATTGCCATGTTATCCATGATATGTCCTTTGGTTGATTCGTTGTTGTTTCAGGTGGTGGGCATTGGCTCGGGCTTTGGTCCGCGCGTGCGCCTGGCGGCGGCGATGTAAACCGTGGCCAGGATGAAAAGGATGTAGGCCTGCACCATGCCGGTGAGCAGACCGAGAGCGGTCATGACGATCGGAAAGATGAAGGGCGTAATGGTCAGCAGAATCCCGATGATCATCGCCCCGCTCATGATGTTGCCGAACAGGCGGACGGCCAGGGCCAGCGTGCGGGAGATTTCGCTGATGATATTAAATGGCAGCATGATGAACGTCGGCTCGATGTAAGATTTGAGGTAGTTGCCCACGCCTTGCTCTGAAATGCCGAACAGCGGCACGGCCACCATCACGCACAACGCAAGCGCCGCCGTGGTCGAGAGCGAGCCGGTCGGGGGTTCGTAGCCGGGAATGACGGTGCAAAGGCTGGCCGCTGCGACGAACAGGAAGAGCGTGCCCAGAAAGCCGAGATATTTCTTCGGGTGCGGTAGGCCGACTTCTTCGATTTGTTTCGCGATAGCGGTGACAACGATTTCCAAAAGGTTCTGCCAGCGGGAACGCTTATGTTCCGTGGTCAGTTTGCGCGTGATGAGTTTTGCCCCGACGGCGAGCACGAGCATCAGCGCCCAAGTGAACACGATGGTGGCGTTGAGTTTGAAGAACCCGGATTGCCAGAAGATGATTTCGTCGGGGCTAAGGCGCATGACTGACCTCCTTTGCCGGGGAGTTGGGGGGGGCGACCGGCGCGCGGGTCAGCCACATCACCAGAAAGCGGGCGATGACAAATCCGAGAAGACACACCAGCAGCCGCTGCCATTGACCACCGCCGACATAATAGAAACCGGCGAGGACGATGCCCATCCGTAGCAGCAGACTGCCGAGAAACCAGAGCGCCGGTCGTGGGGATGAAACACCCTTGCGCACCGTCCACCACAGGCCGCCGAAGAAAACTGCGCCGAGCACAAGGCCCACCGCCCCCGCCACGACCAGCATCAGAGTTTCATTCATGGTCATCCTCCGGTTCGTCTCGCATTGCTTTGTCTTCCTTGGAGACCCAAAACCACGCATTCAAACAGCCGATAGTCAGCCCCACTACCAAGAGCGCCAGCGTCCAGGAACGGCTTCCGGGAAAGCGCCGGTCCAGCCAGAGTCCCAGCGCTGCGCCGAGCAATGTCGGAATCGCCACAGACCAGCCGATCAATCCCACCATGCCCAGACCGAACCAGACGCCTTGAGAGGAGTTGCGCCGCGCCTTGAGCTTGCGCGCCGCCTTCGCCCCTACCTTCCCGGCCAAGGTTGGCGCGTTCTTCGAGGTTTGTGTTGGCTCGTCACTCATGTTGAAACGTCGCGAAGCGCCGGAGACACCCGGTTTCCAATTTCGCCATGACCGTGCGCGTGCTCTGCTCGTGTTCGTCCAAAATCAGAAACTCCTTCTCCACCGCCTCGCGCAATTGGCCAAGGTCCGTTCCGCCGATCGCGCGTCGCACCGACACGAATACATCCGGGCCGGTCTTGACCATCACCCCTTCATCCACGGCGACGAAGACCTCCCCATCCGCTTCGGTTTCGTAGGTGAGAATTCCCGGTGCGAGCGCAGCCACACAATCGAGTCGGTGCGGCAGGAGTCCGCACGAGCCTTCGGGCGTCTCGGCGACAAGGCGCGTAACGCCGGTTTTCTCGGCGAAGATTTGGAACGGCAGAAGCACTTTAAGATTCATGAGCGGCAGTGGATGGTTGGAAGGATTCTCGAAATATGCGAAATGCCTTTAGTGTGGAGCGCGGCTGTGTCCGAAGGATCAGCCGCAGCGCATGGCCAGCCAGAGAACTCTCGAACCTTTGGGGCGTGCTGCGGCTGGTCTCCGACACAGCCGCGCTCCGCGCGCTTCGTCCAGCCGCGACCCCATTGAGATTCATAGTTGGAATCTGCGAAATGCATTACGTCTTGTCCTTCGGTTGAGGGATCTCCGCAGACTTTGGTTTCGGTTTTAGCTGCGTATCCGTTTTGGCGGCTGGCTTGTCGGACGGAGTTTTTCCCTTCGCTTCGTCAATCGTCCCGATCATGTAGAGCGCGCGTTCAGGGAAATCTTTGAATTCGTCATGTAGGATTCGCTCACAGCCGTCCAGTGCGTCCGCAAGGCTGACGAGCTTTCCTTTGAGGCCGGTGAATTGCTCGGTCGTGAAAAAGGGCTGCGTGAGAAACCGCTCCAACCGGCGCGCTCGGGCGACCACATTGCGGTCCTCCGGCGAAAGCTGCTCCAAGCCGAGCATGGCAATGATGTCCTTGAGTTCGGAGTACTGCGCGAGCGTGCGCCGGATTTCCCGCGCCAAATTGTAGTGCCGCTCTCCAACAATCCCCGGCGTGGCCATCTTGGAACTGGATTGCAGCGGATCAATGGCCGGGTAAAGACCTTCGCTCGCCCGCTTGCGCGAAAGCACGATGGATGCGGAGAGATGCGAGAACGTATGCACCGCTGCTGGATCGGTGAAATCGTCCGCCGGCACATACACCGCTTGAATCGAAGTGATCGCGCCGCTGTCGGTGTTGGCGATGCGTTCCTCCAACGCCGACAACTCCGTGCCCATCGTGGGTTGATAGCCAAGCCGCGACGGCATTTGCCCCATCAAGCCGGACACTTCCGAACCAGCCTGGATGAAGCGGAAAATGTTATCAATGAGCAGCAACACGTCGCGATGTTCGTCGTCGCGGAAATACTCGGCCATCGTCAGCGCCGCGTGGCCGACGCGGAAACGCGCGCCCGGCGGCTCGTTCATCTGGCCGAACAGCATCACCATGTTCGGCAACACGCCCGCTGCCTTCATCTCACGGTAAAGCTCCTCGCCTTCGCGACAGCGTTCGCCAATGCCGCAAAAAATGCTCACGCCCTCCTGATGCCCGATCATGTTGTGGATCATTTCGGTGAGCAGAACGGTCTTGCCCACACCCGCCCCGCCGAGCAGTCCCGCCTTGCCGCCCTTCTCCAGCGGCACGAGCACATCAATGACCTTGATGCCCGTTTCAAACATCTCGGACGTGGTGGAACGTCGCACCAGCGGTGGTGGCGCGCGATGCACGGAGCGCCATTGGACATTCGACAGCACCGATTGGCGGTCAATGGCGTGGCCAAACACATCGAACATCCGAGAAAGAACCCCTTTTCCAACCGGCGCCTTCAACGGCCCTCCCGTGTCCTCCACCGCCATGCCGCGGGCGAGACCTTGGGTGGGCGTCAACGCAATACCGCGCACATGACGCGGGTCGCGCTGCGCCAGCACCTCGATGACGATCTGTCGTTCATCTCCTGCTCTCAGCACCGAGTAAATTGGCGGCAACTTCGCCTCGAATCGCGCGTCCACGACACTGCCGCGCACTGAAACGACTTTGCCGAGATGTGCTGGCTTTGTCTGATTGTTAGTCATTGGCCTCCGGTCTTCGGTCCATCAGCGTTGGACGGTCACTTCGACGGCATGCTCGCGGTGGTCATCGACGAGTTGAATCGCGGCCTCGGGTTGCTCCTGGCCATCGACGATCACGCGGACCGGTTGGGTGGCTTCCCCTGCGGCCCGGTTCACCGTCAGGTGGTAGAAGGTGTCCCGGTGGCGATAGTGAAGTGTGAAAGAAGCCCAAACGCGGGGCAGCCGAGGGTTCAGCCGTAGTGTGTCCACTTCCAAACGCAGTCCCAGCAGGGTCTCGACAATCAGCCGGTACATCCAACCCGCGGAACCCGTGTACCAGGTCCAGCCCCCGCGGCCCGTGTGGGGCGCCAGGCCGTAGATGTCGGCGGCGATGACGTACGGCTCGACCTTGTAGAGGCTCACGTCCGCCGAGTCCATTGCGTGCCGGATCGGGCTGAGCCGCGAGAACAGTTCCCAGGCCCGCTCGGTCTCGCCCAGTTGCGCGAAGGCCATGACGGCCCAGATTGCGGCATGCGTGTAATGGCCTCCGTTCTCGCGCACGCCCGGCGGGTAGCCTTTGATGTAGCCGGGTTCGAGTGCGGACTTGTCAAACGGCGGATCGAAGAGTTGGATGAACCGCCGGTCGCGCCGGACCAGCTGTTGATCCACGCTGTCCATGGCCAACCGCGCCCGGGCCGGATCGGCCGCGCCCGAGATCACCGCCCAACTCTGGGCGATGGAATCGATCTGGCATTCCTCGTTTGCGGCTGAGCCGAGCGGTGTGCCGTCATCGAAGTAGGCGCGCCGGTACCAGTCGCCATCCCACGCGTTCAGTTCGATGCTCTGCTGCAACAGTGCCGCGTTGTTTGTGCATTGATCGGCGAATCCGGCATCCCCTCTGCGCCGCGCCAGTTCCGCGAAGCGCTGCAACACGTCATAAAGGAAGAACGCCAGCCACACGCTCTCGCCTTTGCCTTTTTCGCCGACGAGGTTCATGCCGTCGTTCCAGTCGCCGCAGCCAATCAAAGGCAGCCCGTGCTCGCCAAATCGCAGTCCATGTTGGATAGCTCGAACGCAATGCTCGTAGAGTGTGCCGGAATCGGCCGAGCGCTGCGGCAGGTCGTAGTACGATTCCTCGTCCGCATTCACCGGGCGGCCCTCGAGGAATTGGACAGATTCGTCAAGCACGCCCGTGTCGCCGGTCACCGTCACATACCGGCTCGTTGCGTACGGCAACCACAGATAATCATCGGAAAAATGCGTGCGCACGCCGCGGCCGGTGGGGGGGTGCCACCAGTGTTGCACGTCGCCCTCGCGGAACTGTCGGCCCGCGCACCGCAGTAAGTGTTCGCGCGCCGTCCACGGCGCGGCGTGGAGCAACGCCGCCGTATCCTGCAATTGATCACGGAATCCATAAGCGCCCCCGGATTGGTAGTAGCCGCTGCGTCCCCAGTAGCGGCAGGCCAAGGTCTGGTACTCCAGCCAGCCGTTGACCAGCAGGTTCAAGGCAGGATCGGGCGTCTCGGCGTACACCACGCCCAGTGTCCGCTTCCAGAATTCCCAAACGTTCTCCAAGCCCAGCCGTGCACTGACCGGGCTGCTGAACCGCCGGACCAGTTGCTGGGCCTCCTCGGTATTGTTGCCAGCGCCCAATACGAAAACCAGTTCACGCTCTTCGCCGTCGGCCAGAGCAAACTGCACCTGCAGCGCCGCACAGGGATCGAGGCTTGCGCCCGTCTGGCCAAAAAGTTGCGTGTGGCGCATCGCGGCGGGGTAGGCCGTCGTGCCGTTGCGGCCGAGAAACTCCGTGCGGCTGCCCGTGAGGGTCCGCGTCGCATCGTGGACATGGGCGAAGACGGTTTTGCCGGCAAACTCGCGGTTGTAGACATTCCGGGCGAACAGCGCTCCCGTGTTTGGGTCAACCTCGGTGACCACGTGCATCAGGTTTGCGTGCCGCCATTGGCCGAGTACCCACTCCCAGTAGCCGGTGACTGACAAGCGCCGGGCCCGGCCCGAGCGATTGCGCACCTTCACCACCACCAGTTTCACCGGCGCGTCCAACGCGACGTACGTCCAGAGTTCCGAGCCGATTCCCATCTGCGTGTACTCGAACACACTGTAGCCGAAGCCGTGCCGGCAGACGTAGGTCCCATTCCCCCGCGCCGGCAGCGGCGTCGGGGACCAGAACTGACCGGTCTCATCATCACGGAGGTAAAATGCCTCGCCGCTCGTGTCGCACACCGGATCGTTGTGCCAGGGCGTGAGCCGGAATTCGTGGGCGTTGTCCACCCAGGTGTAAGCCCCGCCGCTTTCCGAGATCACAGTGCCAATTTGGGAGTTGGCCAGCACATTCGCCCAGGGCGCGGGGGTGGTCCGGCCCGGGGCAAGCGTGATCACGTACTCGCGTCCGTCGGGCGTAAATCCACCCAGATCGTTGAAGAAGACGCGTTCGCGCGGGGGCGGAGCATCGATGGCCGCCGTGAGTGCCGACCGCGTCGGCGTGAGGCGTAAGAACCTTCGCTCGACCAGAGCCCGCCGCTCAACCTGTTCCTTCAGGGTTTCGGCGCTGTCGGTGAGGATGGCGCGGGCGACTGTTTGCAGCAGGATCCGGTCTTCTTCCGACAGCTGTTCGCTGCGTCGTAGGAAGATACCGCCGGGCTTGTCCACCCGATCCGCTCCCATGCCGGAGGCAATCAAGCCCCTGATGCGGTCGTGCAGCACCTGGCGGTACCCGGAGAAATCTTCGTTGAGAATGACGAGATCGGTTTCCAGTCCTTTCTCACGCCAGTAGGCGTGGGCTTGGAGAACCTTTTTGACCAACTCGATCCGGTGCACGTCCGCGATGCGCATCAGGAGGATTGGCAGGTCGCCGGAAATCCCGAAGGCCCACAAGCCGGATTGGCCGAGCCGGTTGCGGCTGAGGATTCCGGCGCCGGCCCGGTGCAGTGGGTTGGCGTAAATGACCGAGCTGGCCAACTGGCCATAGACCTGGGCGTCGGCCTCGGTTGCCTGGACCTGGCGCAGCACGAGCTGGCTGTGCGACCAGGCCATTTCGAAGGCCCGTGCCGCGAAGCTGGGGTCGCGGTACTTATCCACCAAGGCCAAGGCCGCCGCGCGCGTCTCGGCCATGCCGGAGATAATGTGCCAATTGCCGGAGGTGTCGGGCTCAATGATGACTGCGCGGCGGATCGCGACGATCGGATCGAGCACCGAGCCTTCCGTGTTGGAGAGCGGGCCGACCGCGTCGAGGGCGGCCGGATTGACGACGGAGCGGCATCGACCAATGAACCTGGCCCGGTCCGTTTCGTAGGATGTGTCGTCGGCGGGCGCCCCTTGGGTGGTCATCAAATGGAACATCCACGGCGGTTGCTCACCGGGCGCGCGCGGCCGGCGCGTGCAGAGAATGGCGTGCGAGTCGCGGAGGATTTCCGTCTGCACGAACAGATTGCTGAAGGCCGGGTGCGCGAGGTCGGCGTTCAGCGGTGCAAGGACGATTTCGGCGTAACTGGTCAGCTCAATGGTGCAGGTTCTGGGCGAGAGATTGGTCACCGTGACGCGGCGGACTTCAACGTCGTCTTCGGGCGATACAGCGATCTCGGTGTGCACGTCGATGTTCTTGTCGCGGCGGCGATATTCGGCGCGGCCCTGCACGAAGATCGCCTCGTAGTTCTTCGACGACCGCCGCGTGGGTTGATAAGCCGACGACCAGAAGTCGCCTGTACCGGTGTCGCGCAGATAGCAGAACGTGCCCCATCCGTCGCCTGTTGCATCCTCGCGCCAGCGGGTAACGGCCAGCTCTTTCCAGCGGCTGTACCCCCCGCCGGCGTTGGTGGCCATGACGTGATAGCGGCCGTTGGACAGCAGATGCACCTCGGGAATCGCGGTATGGGGTGACGGGAACACGCGCATGGTTGCGGCGGGTTCCGCGGGCGGCCGTCGCGCGGCGCTGACTTCCGCCGCGTGGGGCTGCAACGGGGAAGCGACCTTGGGAATGCGTTCGTGCAGGAGCATCTCCGACGCTTTGAACCATGGATCGGAGAGGAACCGCCGCTGCATGGGCCGGTTCAGCAAGAGATACGTGAGCGCCAGCAGGCTCATCCCCTGGTGATGCGCCATGTAGGCGGAGAGGGGAGCGCAGGTCTTGCCGCGAGGAACGCGCGCGGGCGTGAAATCGATCGCTTCGTACAGGCCGTACTCGCCCTGGTAACCATTTCCCGCCAGCGCTTGCAGATTCAGGCAGGCCTCCCGCGGGGAGAGCATCAACGCCAGCACCGACGCGTAGGGCGCGACGACCAGATCGTCGGCTAGACCGCGCTTGAACCCCAATCCCGGCACGCCGAACGCCCCATACTGATAAACGCCGTGGGCGTCAGAGGTGTTGTAGCACGACTCGGAAATACCCCACGGCACGCCGCGTTGTCGGCCGTATTCGATCTGGCGGGCCACGATTGCCCGGCAGGTCTGATCGAGCAGCGTGTGCTCATAGGTCGGCATGATCAGCAGCGGCATCAGGTACTCGAACATTGAACCGCTCCATGACAGCAGCGCCATCCCGCCATCGTGGGTGGTCAACTGGCGTCCCAGGGCAAACCAATGATCCTGCGGCAACTGGTCCTGGGCCACGAGAATGAAGCTGGCCAGTCGCGACTCAGACGCCAGCAGGTCGTAGAACGAGGGATCGCGGCGGCGGTCAGTGACGTTGTAACCGATCGACAGCAGATCACGGGCGGGATCATACAGAAAGGTGAAGTCCATCACCGCGTGCTCGGCGCAACGCTGGGCGAGTTGGTCGATTTGCCGGATCCGCGCGGCGGCGTGATCGCCCCCGGTCACCGGGCTGGCCAACTCCTGCAGAGTTGGCACGTGATCGAACGACGACGCCTCGTGACTGAGGAACCGCAACTCGTCCCGCATTGCCTCGCATTGCCGAACGAGCGCGAGGGTCCACCATTGCTGTTTGGCGTCGCGGGCCGCGGGCAGCGCAGCAACCTCGCGGCTGAGTTCATCGAACCGGGCCAAGGCGGAGGGGAGATCGGCCGGTGGGGGCGCCTGCAACAGTTCGCGGAGACGGCCGTTGGCCGGAGCGGATAACATTCCCAGGGTGTCACTCAGCCCGGCGAAAACGCGCGGCGAGAGGATGGGTTGGTTTTTCAGCTCCAGGAGTCCGGCCCGCAAGGTGTGCAGCGCCCCGACGAGATTGCCGCTATCGACACTCGATACATAGAAGGGGCGCAGGGCCTTGAGCGTGCGTGTGTCGTACCAGTTGTAGAAATGCCCCCGGTAGCGTTCGAGCTGATCCAGCGTGCTGATAGTTCTGTCGGTGCGCTCCAGCAGTTGGCCAGCGGAAAGGTAGCCGAAATCGTGCGCGGCAAGATTGGCCAGCAGGGCCATGCCGATGTTGGTGGGCGAGGTCCGCGAGGCGACCATGGGGGTGGGGACTTCCTGGACATTATCGGGCGGCAGCCAGTTTTCTTCCGCGTTGACCAGCACTTCGAAGTAGCGCCAGGTTTGCCGGGCCAAGTGGCGCAGAAACGTGTGTTGTGCGCCTGACAATGCCGGCTGCACGGCAATGAGGGGCCGGCTGATCCACCAGCCCACGACGGGGGACACCAGCCACAGCAGCAACAACGGCCCGCTCATGAGCAGTTCGCCAGGATGCATCCACGCGAGCCAGGTGAAGCCAGCGACGGCGAAGAACGGCGCGACCCACATTTCTTGAACAAAGTCCTGCAGCGTGGTGCAGCCATTGCGCCGCGCATAACCCGGGGTGTGCCAGAGCAGCAGTCCGCGCCGGGTGAACAGCATGCGCCCGCCGGAAACCAGAATCGCATCCAGATTGATGACGGCCTGGTACGGCAATGTGCTCAGCCTCAGGCCGGCCTCCGCCAACTGGCGGCCCAGGGCTTTCAAAGCGACGTCCAAATGCATGGCCCACCCGCGTTCGCGGGGTTTGCGCATCGCTTCCACCATGGTACCCAACACCACGGGCAGCACGAACAAAAGGACCACGAAGAGCGTCCAGAAGCCCGGCTGGGTTGCCAGGAGCCAGCCGCCGAGCAAGAGCAGCAACAGGGCGGGCGGCACGAGGCTGCGCCGGAGATTGTCGAAGATCTTCCACCGGCCCAGCGCCGTCAGCGGGTTGGGCTGACGCTGGTTGGCGGGGCCGAGCGCGCGGGGCAAGAGCCAGCCGGCAATCTGCCAGTCGCCCCGAATCCAGCGATGGCGGCGGCTCATCTCGGCGGCGAAATTCGCCGGGTGCTCTTCGTGCAATTCCACATCGGAAACCAACGCCGAGCGCGCATAACCGCTTTCCACCAGATCGTGACTCAGGATGAGGTTCTCCGGGAAACGCCCGGCGGTGGCCTGTTGGAACGCGTCCACGTCGTAAATGCCCTTGCCTATGTACGACCCCTCGGCGAACAGATCCTGATATACGTCCGACACCTCGCGCGTATAGGGATCGATCCCCGCTTCACCGGCATCTAGCTGGGCGAACCGCGAGCGATTGGCTGAGAGCAGGCTGATGGGTGTGCGCGGCTGCAAAATGGCGTAGCCCTCGACCACCCGGCCCGCCGCCGGATCAAATCGCGGCCGGTTGAGCGGATGCGCCATGGTTCCGATCAGTTTGCGGGCGGCATCACGAGGCAAGGAGGTATCGGTGTCCAGCGTGAGGATGTATCGGAGAGTGGGGAGGATCTTCAGATCACCTATGATCTCGGAGAACGGATCGGTCGGCCCGCCGCGCAGCAACGAATTGAACTGCTCCAGCTTGCCGCGTTTGCGTTCGTAGCCCATCCAGAGGCGCTCGCATGGATTCCACACGCGCGGCCGATGGAACAGATGGAAAACGGTCACGCCCTCGGGACTGTACCGCGCGTTCAAGGACTCGACGCCGTCGCGCATCAGTCGCAGGAGCTCCGCGTCTTCGGGTTGGGTTGGCTCGGGCGCATCGAGGAAGTCGGTGAGCAGGGCGAACAACAAGTTCGGATCGCGATTCCCCAAATAGCGGATCTCCAGGCCTTCCACCAGCTCGGTCACGGCCTGGGGACTGGTCAAGAGCGTAGGAATCACCACCATCGTGCGGTCCCCCGCGGGGATCCCCTCCGAGAAATCCAGGCGCGGGAGGAGCCGCGGGCCGACCAGGACAGTCGTCAGCAAGTTCACCAGCGCCACCGCCATCTGCGAGGCGGCGGTGCTGGCGAGCAGCAGCAACAGCCAGAACCGTCCGTCATGCCAACCTATCGGGAAGAGCGGCTCCAGCACGAGACTGGCGCTGGCCGCCGTGATCCCCAAGATGGAACCCAGATAGAAGAAGATCGGGAACCGGCGCGCCGTCCGCGTCAGGTTTCGCCGAAGTGACCAGCGGACCCGCACGATACGTTCCAACTGCGGCCGGCCTTTGTCGATGAGATAGAAACCCACGTGGGCGGTGCGCGCCGTCCGACCGTCGCGGGCGGCTGCTTCCGTCGCAAGCTGGATCGCGGCGCGGGCCACCGCTTCCTCGGCGACGCTGGACTGTCGGGACATGGCTTCCACGCAGTGGCGATAGCGGTCGCGCGTGACGAAATCCATGCGCGCATACACGCCAGCGGGATCGGTGTGCAGCGCCTGCTCGACGGTGCTCATGGCCTCGACGACTTTTCGCCAGTCCATCGCGCTGAGGAAGCGAAGGCTGCCGATGCTATTGCCGATGGAAACCTGGTCGGCCGCCTGGGTCTGGTTGGCCGCCCGCTGCAATTGCTCGCGGCTCAGGCCCTGTTCGGCGAGACGGTGTTGGACCCAGCTCTGGACAGTCGCCAGCGCGGGGTGCTGCCCGTGCAATCGCCCGCAGAACTCCTCCACAAACTGGTTGCTGAAAGGTGGATCGGATTCGGCCATTTCCGCCAGCAGATGGAGGACCGTGGCCGGCTCTATCTCCGCCGCCGCCAGCAGACGGCCTGCCCAGAGGTTGGCCAGATTCCGATCACGCCGCCGCTGGGCAATGTGTGCCGAGACACGCCGCAGGTTTTCGATCAGCCCCAAACGCAGCATGATCGGCACGGCCCACAACTCGCCCATTGTCAGCGGAGTGACCGACTGGTAGGCGGTGACGAAGTGGCTGACATTCTCCCCATCCACGCGCCCGTCCACGTGCGAGATCAACTCCAGGGCGAGGTCATAAGCGCGGGGAAATCCCGCCGCCGCTCCCGTCAGCAGACGCGGCAATTCGCGGCTGTAGGTCCTCGGCAGATGCAGTCGGGTCAGGCGGATCTGCTGCTCGATCACGTAGAAATTGTCCAGCAGCCATTCGCCAGCCGGGGCGACGCGCCGGCCCTCGGCCTCTGCGCCGGTCACTAGGTCGTAGGCTTCAACGAGTAACTCTTCGTTCTCTGCCAACCGGAGCAACAACCGATTCGGCCCGTGTTTCGGGTCGATCCGATGCTGTCCCGCCAGCGCGACAGCATGCCGCTGCAGTTGCTCGCCGGTGAACAACTCGGCTCGCAGCGGCGGTTCGCTGGCTCGCGGGCGCGTTGGCCGGGTCAGCCACGCTTTCCAACGTAACGGAGGATTCAGCATGTTGCTCTCAATCCTGAAGGCGACATTTCACTTTCTCTTCACTTCGCCGGTCGGCCCGATCATCCCGTGGCACTTTCCGTGAGCATGACGGCTTGACCACGCCCACCCCGCCGATACGATCCGCCCTTCTCCAGCGGCACGAGCACATCAATGACCTTGATGCCCGTTTCAATGATTTCGGACTTGGTAAAACCTCCCGCTCGCAACACCGAGTAGATCGGCGGCAAATCCTCATCGAACCACACATCCACGACACTCCCGCGCACTGGAACGGCATTGCCGAGATTTGTGGACTCATCCTTGCCCTCCGGCTTTCGGCCTGTCGCTGTCGGCGGGTGGCTCATGGCAATTGGTGCGGGCCAGGGCCTGGGGGGACAATTGGTAAATCAGCCTGACCACGCCGGCGTCCTCAGATCGTTCGGATTGCTTTTTGCCCACCACTTCCAGGAGCTTTCTCATGGCAATGTTGTTGGTGAAAAGGATGGCACTCCAACACCGGATGCCCGCCTCCCAGGCACTCCTGGCCAGGGCTTGAATCAGCATCTCCCCGACCCCGTGATGTTGCCAGTCATCCGCCACTGCGATCGCGACTTCCGCGAGGCCGACGTCCGCCGGGTCCCGGATGCAGCGTGCTACCGCGACGAATTGATCTTCCCGTTCGTTCGGACCGGTTGCCACCACCAGGGCCAGATGGTTTGCTCCGTCGCAGTGCGTAAAATAGTCCAGCTCTTCAGCCGTAAAACTGCCTTTCGAAAAGAGAAATCGCCGTCGTCGCGATTCAGGCGATAACTGCTGCAATCCTTCGACCAAACGGGGGCCGTCCTCTGGCAAGATGGGACGAACAACCGCCGAAACCCCACCGGCCAGCTTGACGCGATGGACTTGCGATTTGAGAATGCCAGTCTTTGCGGTGTCTATCGGCCGCTGTGCGTTCATTTAGGGTTGCTCCATTTCCAATTCCGAATCTCCGGCAGGTCCTGGCCGTGTTTATCAATGTATTGCTTGTGCTCGATGAGTTTGGCTTTGAGTCGCGTCTTGAGATCGCGGCCCTTGTCGCCGGTCTGCGGGAGGCGATCAATGGTGTCCATCACGAGGTGGAAACGATCAAGATCGTTCAGCACAGTCATGTCAAACGGCGTGGTGATCGTGCCCTCTTCCTTGTAGCCGCGAACGTGGATGTTGTGATGGTTGGTGCGGCGGTAGGTCAACCGGTGAATCAACCACGGGTAGGCATGGAAGGCGAAGATGACCGGCTTGTCCTTAGTAAAGAGTTTGTCGAAGTCGGTGTCGCTCAGTCCATGCGGGTGTTCTCTTTCCGGCTGGAGTCGCATGAGGTCAACCACGTTGACCACGCGAATGTTCAGGTCGGGCAAATGTTCGCGCATGATCGAAACAGCAGCCAACGTCTCCAGCGTCGGCACGTCGCCACAACAGGCCATGACGACATCGGGTTCGCCACCGGCGTCACTGCTGGCCCAATGCCAGATGCCGATGCCGGCGGTGCAATGTTTGACGGCGGCGTTCATCGTCAGCCATTGCGGCGCTTGATATTTGCCGGCGATCACGACGTTGACGTAGTGGCGGCTGCGCAGACAATGATCCCAGACGGAGAGCAGGCAGTTGGCATCTGGCGGCAGATAGACGCGCACGACGGAGGCTTTCTTGTTCACAACGTGATCGATGAAGCCAGGGTCTTGATGCGTGAAGCCGTTGTGCATTTGCTGCCAGACATGTGAGGCCAGGAAATAATTCAGCGACGCTATGGGACGTCGCCACGGCAGGTTCGCCGTGACTTTCAACCACTTGGCGTGCTGGTTGAACATCGAGTCAATGATGTGGATGAACGCCTCGTAGCAGTTGAACAGTCCGTGCCGGCCGGTGAGCAGATAACCTTCAAGCCAGCCTTCGCACTGGTGTTCGCTCAACATTTCCATGACGCGGCCATCAAGGGCGAGGAACTCATCGTTGTCTTGCTGTCGAGCGTCCCATTGCCGGTTGGTCACCTCAAAGACCGCGCCCAGGCGATTGGAGAGCGTTTCGTCCGGGCCGAAGATGCGGAAGTTGCGCTGCTCGCGGTTGAGCTTGGCGACATCGCGCAGGAACACGCCGAGTTCATGCGCGTCCGCCGCCTGAACCGATCCGGGTGACGGAACTTTCACGGCGTATTTGCGAAAATCCGGCATGACAAGATCGCGGAGCAGAATGCCGCCGTTGGCGTGGGGATTTGCGCCCATGCGACGTTTGCCCTTGGGGGCGAGTTCGGCCAGCTCTGGCTTGAGTTTGCCCTGCTCGTCGAAAAGTTCCTCCGGTCGGTAGCTGCGCAGCCATTCTTCCAACAACTTGAGATGTTCGGGATGCGTGGCCGGGTCGGAGAGCGGGACTTGATGCGCGCGGAACGTTCCCTCGATTTGCACGCCGTCCACCCACTGTGGGCCGGTCCAGCCTTTGGGAGATTTGAGGACGATCATGGGCCAGCGCGGGCGCATGGTGTTGGCGTTGACGCGAGCTTCGTGCTGGATGCGTTTGATTTCCTCCACTGCCACATCGAGCGTCGCGGCCATCGCCTCGTGCATCAGCGCCGGTTCATGTCCCTCGACGTAGTAAGGCGTCCAACCGTTGCCGCGCAGAAACTGATCCAGTTCCTCCGGTTCGATGCGCGCGAGCAGGGTCGGGTTGGCGATCTTGTAGCCATTGAGGTGTAGGATCGGCAGCACCGCGCCATCGTTAATGGGATCGAGAAACTTGTTGGACTGCCACGACGTCGCCAGCGGACCGGTCTCCGCCTCACCGTCGCCCACGCAGCAGGCCACGATGAGATCGGGATTGTCAAACACCGCCCCGAACGAATGGCTGAGGGAGTAACCGAGTTCGCCGCCCTCGTGGATCGATCCGGGACATTCCGGCGAGGCGTGACTGGGAATGCCGCCTGGAAACGAGAACTGCTTGAAGAGCCTTTGCAACCCCGCTTCATCCTGACTGATATCGGGATAAATCTCGCTATACGTGCCTTCGAGATAGGTATTGGCCACAACTGCCGGTCCGCCGTGTCCCGGGCCGGAGACGTAAATCATGTCGAGGTCGTATTCCTTGATGACCCGGTTCAAGTGGACGTAGATGAAATTCTGCCCCGGCGTCGTGCCCCAGTGACCGAGCAACATGTGCTTGATATCCGAGAGCGCGAGCGGCTGCTTCAGGAGTGGATTGTCGAGGAGATAAATCTGGGCTACTGACAGATAATTGGCCGCGCGCCAATAGGCGTCCATCTTGTCGAGCCGCTCCGGCGTGAGAGTATTGGGGTTCATAGATGGTGAGTTCGAGTTCCCGGTGGGGCGGACTGCTTGAGCGCGGCGCTCTTGGCGGCGATCAGCGCCAGCAATTCGTGCCAGGATGTCACAAATGATCTGGCGCCCTCATCCTGAAGTTGCGCGGCTAGGGCATCGAGGTTGACGCCGGCCTTCGCAAACTCGGCCAAAGCCCTTTCGCAATCGCCGCCGTCCACCGCCATGATCGTGCCTGCTTCGCCGTGATCTGCTAGGGCCTTCAACGTTCGTTCGGGCATCGTGTTCACCGTGAGCGGGGCGGCCAGCGCCTTGATGTAGAGCGTGTCGGCCGCCTCGGGGTCCTTGGTGCCGGTGCTGGCCCACAGCAGGCGTTGCGGCCGGGCTCCGGCATTGAATGCGCGAAGCCATCGCGGGTTGACCAACAGGTTGAGGTACTCTTTGTAGATGCGTCCCGCCATGGCAATGCCGAGCCGGTTGTTCAACGTCTTCGGAACCTTGCCCGTCACGGCGGCGTCCCACCGGCTGACGAACATCGAGGCCACGGAGCCAACTTGGGGATTAAGTCCCGCGGTGATGCGCCGTTCGATGCCCCGCAAATGCGCCTCGGCGGCGGCAACGTATTGCGCGCGGGAAAACAGGAGTGTCACGTTGACCGGCACACCCACAAAGATCGCCTCCTCGATGGCCGGCAAACCTTCCTTGGTTCCTGGAATCTTGATGAAAAGGTTGGGCCGTCCCGCCCGCGCGAAAAGTTCCTTGGCGGCGGTGATGGTGCTGGCGGTGTCATGCGCCAGCAATGGCGAAACCTCCAGCGATACCCAGCCGTCCACGCCGCTCGTACGGTTGTGAACCGGACGGAACAGGTCGGCGGCCCGAGTGAGATCGTCCAGCGCCAGATCGAAAAAGAGTCCCTCGCTCGTTTTTCCTTTCGCCTGTTCCTCACGAATCGCGTCGTCATAGGCGGCACTGTTCTTGAGGGCGTGATCAAAGATCGTCGGGTTCGAGGTCAGCCCGGTCACCGAGCATTCGTCAATGTAGCGTTTGATCGTGCCGTTATCCAGCAGGTCGCGCGTGATGTTGTCGAGCCAGAGGCTCTGGCCCAGGTCGTGGAGCTTTTGGGTGGTTCTCATGATGTTCAGTGTGCCATGGTCTCTGCGCAGGAATGCAGAACCGAGCGCGCAATCATCAGTTCTTCGTCCGTGCGAATGACGCGAACCGTGACACGGCTGGAATCCTTGGAAATTACCGCCGCACCATCCGCGTTGCGCGAGTCACTCAGTTGAATGCCGAGGAAGCCAAGCCCTTCACAGATGCGGGCGCGAACGATGGGCGCATTTTCGCCGATGCCACCGGCAAAGACGAGCGTGTCCAATCCACCAAGCGCGGCGGCAAACGTGCCGATCCACTTTTTCGCCTGATAACAAAACAGCGCCACGGCTTCCGCCGCCCGCACGTCAGCGGTTTCCCGCGCGAGCAAGTCCCGCATATCGGAGCTAATCTCTGAAAGGCCGAGCAATCCCGACTCGTGGTTGACCATTTTGTAGAACTGGCTGGTGGTGATCTGCTCGGTGCGCGCGAGGTACGGCGCCAGGCCGGGATCTAAATCGCCGGAACGGGTGCTCATCACCAATCCCGCCGTTGGCGTAAAACCCATGCTGGTATCAATGCTTTTGCCGGCGCGCACGGCCACGAGACTGGCGCCGTTGCCAAGATGCGCGAGGATCACGCGACCTTTCAGAGCTGCGGGATCGCCGACACGTGCAAGTTCTGCCATGAGATAGGCGTATCAGAGCAGCGGCCTGCCGCGTATGGCGGGTCGCCTTGGTATGCGCGCCTGGTCCCGGAACTTCCAGACGCACCTGGACGCGGAAGGCCGGTTTGACTTCCCGCTCGTGTTCGAGAATAGCGTCGGCGGAGGTTATCGTCGTCAGGCTATGCAGGTGTTCGAGTTGTTCCTCCACCTGTCGGTGCCAGGTGGCCTGAGCGTTGAGACTGATATAGCGAAAGGTGGTCTTCATATTAGTTCACGCTTGCGTTTGCAGTTGCATTCGGTTCATGCCGGGAAAAGGACACCACTGACGCTGGAAGTCCGCGTAAGTTCTGCGGTCCGGCCGACTGTTGTTCCGGTAAGAGAGGTTGCTCACCAAGTCCGGTCGGAGCCTGGAGTCGTAATCCGGCACGCCACGTTTTTCGTCCACTATCGGAATCTTCCACTCCGAAGGTGTCAGGCCTGCAAGCACCATCAGGCTGAGAGGTTGCCACACCCGATAACGGTTCCAGCGGCTCTCGCTGACACTGACGCTGCTGACCAGTGGATTGGAGGGGATGATCAGATAGAGTTGCATGGAGCGGTGTGAGGGTCGGGTCCTCCGAAACAGGAAGCAGATTAGTAGTCCATGCCTTCCATGCCGCCATGCCCACCCGGCATCGGTGCTCTCTTGTTCTTCTCCGGGATTTCGGTGATGAGGCATTCGGTGGTTAGGAGCAGGCCCGCGATCGACGCGGCGTTCTGTAGCGCGGTGCGGGTGACTTTCTTGGGGTCCACGATGCCGGCCTTGACCAGGTCGGTGTATTCCCCGGTGGCCACGTCGTACCCCTCGTTGCCTTTGCGCTTCTTGACTTCCTCAACAATCACGGAGCCTTCCACGCCGGCGTTGTTCGCCAGTTCGCGGGTCGGGGACTCAATGGCGCGTTTCACGATGTCGACCCCGATCCGCTCGTCGTCGTTCGACGGCCTGACCGTGTCGATGGCCGACAAGCAGCGGATCAGTGCCACGCCGCCACCGGCGACAACGCCTTCCTCGACCGCGGCGCGGGTCGCGTGCAGCGCGTCTTCCACGCGGGCTTTCTTTTCCTTCATCTCGGTTTCGGTTGCGGCGCCGACATTGATGACGGCCACGCCACCGGCAAGCTTGGCCAGGCGCTCCTGCAGTTTCTCGCGGTCGTAGTCGGAGGTGGTCTCCTCGATCTGACGGCGAATCTGGTTCACCCGCCCCTGGATATCCAAACTCTTGCCGCCGCCCTCGACGATGGTGGTGTTTTCCTTGTCCACCATGATGCTTTTGGCGCGGCCGAGGTCGGTCAGGTCAATGCTCTCGAGCTTGACGCCGAGGTCTTCGCTGATGAACTTGCCGCCCGCGAGGATCGCGATGTCTTCCATCATGGCCTTGCGGCGATCACCAAAGCCCGGCGCCTTGACGGCGCAGACGTTGATGGTGCCGCGGAGTTTGTTCACGACGAGAGTGGCGAGCGCTTCGCCTTCCACTTCCTCGGCGATGATCAAGAGCGGCTTGCCAATCTTGGCCACCTTTTCGAGAAGCGGGAGCATTTCCTTAAGGCTGCTGATCTTCTTCTCGCAAATGAGGATGTGAGCGTCCTCCAGCTTGCACTCCATCGTCTCGGCGTTGGTGACGAAATAGGGCGAGAGATAGCCCTTGTCGAACTGCATGCCTTCGACGACTTCGAGCGTCGTCTCGATAGACTTGGCTTCCTCAACGGTGATGGTGCCGTCCTTGCCGACCTTGTCCATCGCGTCAGCGATGATTTCCCCGATCGTGGTGTCCCAATTCGCCGAGACGGTCGCGACTTGCTTGACCTCGTCCTTGTCCTTGACCTTCTTGGCGATCTTGTCGAGATGCGCCACGGCCGCTTCCACAGCCTTGCCGATGCCGCGCTGCATGCCAATCGGGTTGGCGCCGGAGGTGACGAACTTCAGGCCTTCGCGGTAAATGGACTCGGCCAGCACGGTGGCAGTGGTGGTGCCATCCCCCGCGCTGTCGCTGGTCTTGCTGGCGACTTCGCGAACCATCTGGGCCCCCATGTTTTCGTAAGGGTCTTCGAGTTCGATTTCCTTGGCGACGGTCACGCCGTCCTTGGTGACCGTGGGCGAGCCGAATTTCTTGTCGATCACCACGTTGCGGCCCTTGGGGCCGAGAGTGGCGGTCACAGCCTTGGAAAGCTTGCTCACGCCGCGGAGGATGGCCTGTCGGGCGGCCTCATCAAACAGAAGTTGTTTTGCTGCCATAGTGTTTTGTTCTTGGTTGAGAGTTGATGGTTGAGAGTCAGTCAAGGACCGCCAGCAGGTCGTCGCAACCCAGGATCTTGTATTCCTTGCCGCCGAGCTTGATCTCCGTGCCGCCGTACTTGCTGACGAGCACGCGGTCGCCGACCTTGACTTCAAACGGGATCTTCTTGCCGTCGTCGTCGGTCTTACCCGTGCCGAGGGCGCGGACGATACCTTCCTGGGGCTTTTCCTTGGCGGCATCTGGAATCACGATTCCGCCCTTCTTGGTTTCTTTCTCTTCGACCGGTTCAACCAGAACGCGGTCGCCGAGAAGTTTGATGTTTAGTGTCATACTTTGGTTTCTGGTTGGTTTTGTTGTTGGATGGAATCAAATCCCGCCGCACTTGCGCGCGGGCAAAGTCACTTCTTGTCGTCCACGACTTCAGCGTCGATGATCGGGCCTTCGTCTTTCTTGCTGCCTTCCGGAGTGCCGCCCGCTTCGGGCTGAGTTCCGGGTTGGCCGCTAGCACGGCCCTGCCCCGGCCGGGCCCGCTCTGAAGCAGCCCGGTAAAGTTCCGCCGAGACCGCCTGCCAGGTCTCGTTGAGCTTTTCGCTGGCCGTCTTGATGGCTGCAGCCTGGCTGCCCTTGAGCGCTTCTTTTACCTCGTTCAGGGCGGAGTCGATCTTGCCTCGGTCAACGTCGGACATCTTCTCCCGGTTGTCCTTCAGGAGTCGTTCCGTGCGACACACCGCGTTTTCAGCTTCGTTGCGCGTTTCCAGCTCTTCCTTGCGCTGCCGGTCCTCTTCCGCGTGGAGCTCGCCATCCTGACGCATCTTTTCGATCTCGCCTTTGGAGAGGCCGCTGCTGGCCGTGATGAGGATCTTCTGTTCCTTGCCGGTGCCGAGGTCCTTGGCGCTGACGTGCAAGATGCCGTTGGCATCGATGTCAAAGCTGACTTCGATTTGCGGCACGCCCCGCGGAGCGGGCGGAATGTCATCGAGCTTGATCCTGCCAATGGTCTTGCTGTCGCGCGAAAACTGGCGCTCCCCCTGCAACACATGGATTTCCACGCCCGGCTGATTGTCCGCCGCGGTGGAGAAGGTTTGCGACTTGCGGCTCGGGATGGTGGTATTGCGCTCAATCAACTTCGTGAAGACCCCGCCGAGCGTCTCAATGCCGAGCGATAGCGGCGTCACATCGAGCAACACCACGTCCTTGACCTCGCCTTTGAGCACGCCGGCTTGGATGGCAGCGCCCACCGCCACCACTTCATCCGGATTGACGCCCTGGTGCGGCGGTTTGTTGACCAGCGTGTGCGCCGTTTCGACCACGCGCGGCATCCGGGTCATGCCGCCGACCAGGACCAGTTCATCGATCTTCGCGGCCGCGACGTCGGCGTCCTTCAAACACGCCTTCACCGGCGCGATCGTGCGTTCAAACAACGCCTCGCAGAGCTGCTCCATTTTGGCGCGCGTGAGTTTTAGGCTGAGATGCTTGGGACCGCTGGCGTCCGCGGTGATGAACGGCAGGTTGATCTCGTATTGGAGTGCGCTGGAGAGGGCGATCTTGGCCTTTTCCGCCTCTTCCTTGATGCGCTGCAAGGCATCCGGCTGCTTGCGCAGATCCATCCCCTGGTCCCGTTTGAACTCGTCCAACATCCAGTCCATCAGGCAATTGTCCCAGTCGTCGCCGCCGAGGTGCGTATCGCCGTTGGTGGCTTGGACGTGGAACACGCCGTCGCCGATCTCCAGCACCGAGATGTCGAACGTGCCGCCGCCGAGGTCGTAAACCGCGATCTTCTCGTCTTTCTTCTTGTCCAAACCATAAGCTAGCGAGGCGGCGGTGGGTTCGTTGATGATGCGGAGCACTTCCAAACCCGCGATGCGGCCGGCATCCTTGGTGGCCTGGCGCTGCGAGTCATTGAAATAGGCC
>CAZVRY010000067.1:0-27373 GCA_964629545.1 uncultured Verrucomicrobiota bacterium
GAAACCGCCCGCGCCGCCCACCGCGAACTCGCCCGCCAAGTCCGCCACGCCGGACGTCCCGGCTACCCGTCCGAACGACGCGCCTGCTCCGATGCCCTCCTCACCGCCCTCCAACGCGAATCCAACCCGCAAACCCGACGCCAGTTGCTCTGGCTCATCTCCGAAATCAGCGGCGACGAAGCCGTCGCACCCGTGGCCGAGTTGCTCACCCAGCCAGAGCTGCGGGACGACGCCCGCATGGTCCTGGAGCGATTGCCCGGTAAACGGTCCCTCAAAGCGCTCGAAACCGCCCTCGGCAACGTGCCCACGGACTTTCGCCGCGCCTTGGCGGTCTCCCTCCGCGCCCGCGGCGGCTCCCTCCAAGGCCTCCCCAGCGAAAAACTCATCCCCACCCGCTCCACCCGCGTCCAACCCCGCGGCAACACCTGACCCGCACGGTTCACACTCGCTTGGAACAGGCAACAGCCTGACCGGCCTCGCGACCCTGCCCCTCCCCAACCTGAGCCATCCCTGCGCTGGAAACGGCTGGGAAGAAAGCCGGGAAGTGAGGGAGATCGATGGAGAGGACCCAAACCGCTCGCAGGCGGCGGTTCCCCAATCTTGCGCGGAGTTGCGATCCGAAGCGCCAAGCCTGCCCCCGCCGGCAAACCCAAACCAGAACCCGGAAACCAGAAGCCACAGCCAGCCCCGCCCAGCCCAGCCTCTTGCCTTAACCCTCCTTTCGTGACACTCTCTGCCCCGTGAAAATCGACCCCCGCTTCCTGCGGGAAGCCGGCCCGGAAGTTTTTACCGGCAACGAACTCCTCGTCAAAGGCTGTCTCGAGACGGAGGGAGGCACCCACCTCTGGACCGGATACCCGGGCTCGCCGATCGCCGGCTTTTTCGATACCGCCCAGACCCTCGGCCCCCTCCTGCGCGAAAAAGGCATCCGCGCCACCATCGCCAATAACGAAGCCCTCGGAGCCGCCATGGTCAACGGCTCCCAAATGCACGGACTCCGTGCCATCGCCCTCCAAAAGTCCGTTGGCGTCCACGTCGCCGCCGATGCCCTCGCCCTCGGCAACCTCGTCGGCGCCCACCCCGAAGGCGGCGCAGTCATCGTCCTCGGCGATGACCCCTGGAGCGACTCCACCCAGGTCCCAGCCGATTCCCGCTACCTCGCCAAACACTTGATGATGCCTATCCTGGAACCCGCCGACGCCCAGGAACTCAAGGATTGGATCGACCTCGCCTTCCGCCTATCCCGCGAAAGCGAGCTCTACCTCGGCTACCTCGTCACCACCAACCAAGCCGACGGCGGCGGCACCGTCCTCACCCGCCCCAACCACTTCCCCAACGTCAATACCCACCAACCCTTCACCCTCGATACCGCCAACATCGACTTCGAGCGAAACGTCCTCCTCCCACCACGCACCTGGCGCAAAGAACAGTCCCTCCCCGAACGCTTCGCCCGCCTCTGGACCAGCGCCCGCCACCACGGCGCCAATACCCTCCTCGAAGCCCGCGAACCCTCCTCACCCGCCGCCCGCCTCGCCTTCATCACCTCCGCCGCCGCCTATTGCTACCTCCGCCATGCCCTCGCCGAAATGGGGCTCGACGGCACGTTCCCCATCCTCAAACTCGGCGTCACCTACCCTCTCGACCCCGCCCTCATCCAGGAATTCTCGGCCTCCCGCACCGACCTGGTCATCGTCGAAGAACGACGCGGCTTCCTCGAAGAACAAGTCGTCGAAATCCTTAACCAGGCCCGCCAATCCCAACCCCAGCCCCCCACCCCCCCCCACCCCAATATCTGGGGCAAACAGTTCCCCTTCGGCCTCGAAGGCATCCCCGCCTCCCGCGGCCTCAACCCCAGCAAACTCATCCAACGCCTCGGCCCCCTCTTCCTCGCCCACCCCGGCCTCCGCAACCTCCTCGACCCCCTCCCCATCCAACGCGAACTCGACCTCATCCGCGAAGTCCGCTCCACCACCGTCAACGTCCCCGCGCGCACCCCCACCTTCTGCCCCGGTTGCCCCCACCGCGACTCCGCCAGCGTCCTCATCCAAATCAAAAACCAGTTCCGCGACCCCCACTACATGCGTCGCACCCACGGGGCCGACCCCGTCGACCTCGTCTTCCACGGCGATACCGGCTGCTATACCATGCTCATGTTCGAGCCCACCAAAGACCTCATGCATAATTACAGCGGCATGGGCCTGGGGGGCGGCACCGGCGCCGGCATCGACCCCTTCATCCGCAATAAACAAGTCGTCTTCATGGGCGACTCCACCTTCTTCCATAGCGGCCAGATCGCCATCTCCAACTCCCTCAAACAAGGCCAGGACATCACTTACATCCTCCTCGATAACAAAACGACCGCCATGACCGGGCACCAGACCACCCCGGCCCTCGAGGAAGGCCTCACCGGCGAAACCACCTTCGTCCAGAATATCGACCGCATCGTCGAGGCCATGACCGCCCAAAGCGAACGCGGCGTCACCCTCGTCCGCGTCAACCCCGCCGAACGCGATCCCTACCGGCAATTGCTCGAAAAAACCATCCTCTCCGACGGCGTCAAGGTGGTCGTCGCCGACAAGGAATGCGGCATCACCTTCCACCGCCGCCACGCCCGCGAAGAACGCAGCACCCTCCGCGAACTGGGCTTCCTCCCACGCAAAACCCACATCAATATCACCGCCGAAGCCTGCGAATTCTGCCTCGAATGCACCCGGGCCACCGGATGCCCCGGCCTGACCATCGAACAGACCCCCTACGGGCCGAAAATGCAGACCGACCTCTCCTGGTGCGTCGCCGATGGCGCCTGCACCCGCTTCACCCTCACCCCCCAAGACGGTGGCCCCGAAGTCAAAGCCTGCCCCGCCTTCGAAGAAGTCATCATCACCCGCCAACGCCCCCCACAATCCCTCCTCGACCGCCTCGACTTCTCCCAACTCCCCAGCCCCCACCCCACCTTCCTCGACCGACCCTGGCATGGCTACCTCGCCGGCGTCGGCGGGATGGGCATCGGCACCGCCACCGCCATCCTCGTCCTCGCCGGCCACCAGGAAGGCTACCGCGTCCAGTTCTGCGACAAGAAAGGCCTCGCCATCCGTAACGGCGGCGTCTACTCCATGATCACCTTCGCCCCGGACGGCGCCCCCTTCACCTCCAACCTCATCCCCTACGGCAAAGCCAACCTCATCATCGGCCTCGATGCCCTCGAAGCCGCCCGCGCCCTCGACCCCGCCACCAACCAGCGCGTCGGCTCCCGTCACCACACCGCCGTCATCCTCAATACCCACAAAACCCCCACCATCCTCACCCTCCTCGGCCAACACGACTTCGATATCGCCCAACTCGAAACCACCCTCCGCGAACATACCCGCCCCGACGCCTACTTCAGCGACAACGTCTCCGCCCTCTCCGAACGCTTCTTCGGCACCCAACTCTACACCAATATCATCATGCTCGGCCTCGCCTTCCAACGTGGCCTCCTCCCCCTCCGCCTCGCCTCCCTCGAAGCCGCCGTCCGCGCCTCCCTCGGCCCCACCGCCGAACCCAACCTCAAAGCCTTCCACCTCGGACGCCTCCTCGCCGCCAACCCCCAAGCCCTCCACCAAGCCGCCGGCACCCACGCCGAACCCGCCACCTTCGCCGATGTCCTCGCCGATAAAACCACCCTCCTCGCCTACACCCGCCTCGCCCAAGCCTACCATCGCCTCGTCTCCGAAACCGCCCCCCAACTCAACCTCCCCGACCCTGACCTCGCCGCCTTCGCCCGGCGCACCGCCGACCTCCTCGAATTCCAAGACCTCGCCTACGCCCGCCGTTACGTGGACGCCCTCCTCGCCGTCCACCGCCATGACTCCCCCACCCACGCCTACGCCGCCACCCGCGCCGCCCTCGAAAACCTCCACCGGGTCATGATCATCAAAGACGAAATCTACGTCGCCCACCTCCTCACCAGCGAAGAGAAACATCGACGCGACCGCGCCCGCTACCAGGTCGACCCCGCCCGCGGCGACCGCATCGAATACCGCCACCTCAACCGCCCCCAATTCCGCCTCCTCGGACGCGACTTCGCCTGGAATATGCGCACCCGCGACTGGATGCTCCATATCATGAAGCGCCAAAAATGGCTGCGCCGCGCCCTCCCCGATTGGCATCGAACCGAAAAAGACTTCCGCGAGTGGTACCTCGGCCTCCTCGAACGCTTCCCCGCCGCCGCCCACCACCCGAAGACCTACGAACTCTTCGTCCGCATCCTCCGCCTCCCCGAATCCGCCACCGGCTACCGCGAGGTCCGCTACCCCAAAATCGCCGCCGCCCGCACCCAGGCCGCCCAGTGGCTCGCCCAAATCGACCGCTCCCTCCACCCCGCCCAAGACCTCGTCCCCGCCTAATCCTACCCCCCCAAATCCACTACCCCTCATCCCCACCCGCCGGGACAATCAGCCTTCCCCAGGACCGATCCTCAAAGCTCGATGAGGTGTAAAGATTACCGACAAGAACCACGCCCCGCAGGCAACTCGACGTTTCGTAAACTCGCACCCAGCTGATCATCAATTATTTACGGCTTTCTGCCCCCGGTCGCTCTTCCCGTCAGGCGCACCGACGCCTCTCCCCCGCTCCCGCAAATCTTCCATGGAGCACCCCCCCAACCTCCATGCCACCGCGAAATGCCCGGGCAGATCGAAGTGCTCGAACGAGAACTCGGGCTCACCCCGCCCCTTCCCTAAACCGACTGACCGTCTGCGCCAAATCCTCCACCGTCTGCACCTCGTCCCAACGCTCGTCCGGAATCAGGATCTCGAAGCGCTCCTCCAACTTCATCCCAATCTCCATCACGTCCAACGAGTCCGCCCCCAAATCCCCCAGGATCGTCGCCTCCGGAACAATCTGCTCCCGCGGCACGTCCAGTTGCTCACTCAAAACCTCCTGGATCACCGCCAGGTTCGGTATGGTTGATTCTGCATTCATAATCGATGTGCCGGCCCAGACCCCCATGGTCCCGCGCCCAGCCAAGCCACCCTGCCACCGCTCGGTTGTCCTGGATAGTTGGTTATCCGCGTGTAACTATACTATCCAATCATGTTTGAACGCCTCTTCGCCCAGTCCGGCCTCTCCCTCGACCGCCTCCGCGCCCTCGTCGAAGTCGGCGCCGCCGGCAGCATCGTCGCCGCCGCCCACAACGACCCCATCCGCCAAAGCCAGCTCAGCCGCCAAATCAAAGAACTCGAAGACTTCTTCCAAATCCGCCTCACCGAACGCCACGGACGCCACCTCCGCCTCACCGCCTCCGGCCGCGAACTCGCCCGCATCTCCCGCTTCTTCCTCCTCGGCCTCTCCAACTTCCACCGCGGCCGCCTCCAGGAGGAACAGTCCTGGCGCGTCGGCGCCAGCCCCACCATCCTCGACTGCCTCCTCCTTCCCATCCTCGCCCAGCAGACCCGCCAACCTCCTCACCCCCGGTTTGCCACCGAAACCGCCCCTGCGGAGATCCTCGAACGTCGATTGCATGAACTGACCCTCGACTTCGCCCTCGTCACCTCCACCCCCCTCAGCCGCCCCCTCCAAACCCGCCCCCTCGGCCACGCCACCCTCGTCCTCTGGGTGCCGCGCGCCCTCCTTGGCCGTCGCCGCCCGCCTCTCCCATCCCTCCTCCACACCCGCCTCCCCCTCGCCTTGGCCGAAGCAGAACTCCCCCCAACTCTCCTTGCCTCCTGGGGCGCCCACCCCGCCCGGCTTCAATGCGGCAGCTTCCTCGCGGCCAGAACCGCCCTGGAGACCGGCCACCTCGCCGCCCTGCTCCCGGATTACCTGCCCCCACAAACCCCTTCCGCCCAACCCATCCCCCTCCACCCCGCCGACCTCACCTCCTTCACCCTCACCTACCATCTGGCCTGGAACCCCCGCCTGCTCCGACTCAGCCTCCATGTCGCCCGCCAACGCGACGCCCTCATCCAGGCCCTCATCGAGGCGTTCCGGACTCTCCCCCGTCAGCCTTGCGAGCCAAAACCCACTCGACCATCATAACCTCCTCCACCACCTATGAAACTCCTACCCTTTCTCCCCCAGACGAGCCAGCCCATCACCGAGTCCCAAATCCAAGAGCGCCTGAGCCAACATCAACCCGTCCGCGTCCCCCGCGGCTCCCGGGTCCTGCTGGTCCAATCCGGCGCTTTCCTCCCCGATTCCACCCTCATCGCCGCCGTCAACCGACACTACTCCAGCGTCCCCTTCTCGGGCCAACCCGCCCGCACCAACAACCCCTCCAACGCCCTCGCCGCCGACCTCGCACCCTAAGGGTCTGTGGAAAAGACCGAAATTGTTGTTGCCCAGACCCTAAACCCAGCCGTGAACTGCCCGCCATCCGCCATCCGCAATCCATTGCCTCCCTCCCGCCCCGATGGCACTCTCGCCTCATGCGCACGCCCCGGATGCAGCCCGCCCTCGACCCCATCCCACTTCTCCATCACCAGGCGCCGTCCCTAAACCCTGCGCCTCGTCTGGCCGTCGCCCGCCTGGTCCGAAGGCGGACCGCCACGGTCTGCCTTCTCCTCGCCACGCTCTGCGCTGGCCTGCCCGCCCGTGCGGCCGATGCCCCAGCCCCGGCCCCGGACACCCTCCGCCTCATGACCTACAACATCCACCACGGCGAAGGGCTCGACGGGAAACTCGACCTCGACCGCATCGCCGACCTCATCCGGCGCGAACAAGCCGACCTCGTCGCCCTCCAAGAAGTCGACCGCGGCGTCCAACGCACCCACCGACGCGACCTGCCCGCCGAACTCGCCCGGGCCACCGGCCTGCACTGCGTCTTCTCCAACAACTACGCGTTTCAAGGCGGCGAATACGGCAACGCCATCCTCAGCCGTTGGCCCATCCAATCCAGCTCCAATACCCATTACCGCATGCTCCGCCCCGGCGAACAGCGCGGCCTCCTCCAAGTCACCGTCCACGCCGCCGGACATCCTCTCGTCTTCATGGCCACCCATATCGACCATCGCCCCGACGACGCCGAGCGGTGGGCCAACGTCGAGGAGATTGAACGCCTCGCCCGCGCCTATGGTCAGACGCCCGTCGTGGTGGCCGGCGATTTTAACGACCTGCCCGAGAGCCGCGTGTACCGGCGCATGCAGTCCTGGGCCCTCGACGCCTGGAGCAGGGTCGGGGAAGGCCCCGGCTACACCTACCCCGCCAGCCAACCCCGACGACGCATCGACTATGTCTGGATCGCCCGTGGCTCCCCCCTCCAACCCCTCCGCGCTTGGATCCCCGACTCCCAAGCCTCCGACCACCGTCCCCTCGTGGTCGAATGCCGCTGGTCCCCACCCGCCACCCCGCCACCCCAATAATGGTCCCTCAAGGGAGATAGGGAGAGGGGGCCGGTTGGCGGTGAAGCCTCCAGGCGAACCGCCCCACCGTCTTCCTCTCGGAACCGGAAGCACTGGCAGACCACCGGTTCGGAACCCCAAAAGGTCTCGCAGCCCCAAATCATAAATCGAAATTCAGAAATCATAATTACCCTTTCCCCTCCGCTGGTTTTGAATGGACAAACCACCGCCTTCCCCCTTGAGTACGCCTTCTTTTTGCCTCCGGCGGCCTGCCGCCGACGCCCGTGACCGATGAGCAACGATAAAGCCAGAGCCAGCCGCGACAGCGCCCAACCCGGAACCACACCGCCTCCAGGCGCCAAGCCCGTTCCCCCCCCCGATCCCAAAGCCAAGCCGCCCCCGCCCCCCAGACCCCCGCGCCTCTTCCGCAACGTCGACTGGCTCGCCATGGCCGTCACCACCCTCCTGGTCTTCGGCGGCTACTTCTATACCCTCGCCCCCGACCTCACCCTCGAGGACTGCGGCGAACTCGCGGTCGCCTCCTTCTACGCCGGCGTCCCCCATCCCCCGGGCTACCCCGTCTGGACCCTCTACACCTGGCTCTTCACCGTCTTCGTCCCCGTCGCCAATATCGCCTACCGCGTCGCCCTCTCCTCCGCCGTCGCCGCCGCCCTGGCCTGCGGCCTCCTCGCCCTCCTCTCCTCCCGCGGCAGCAGCATGATGATCGAGGGCGTCCCCGAACTCAAAGACATCGACAAGAAGCTCGAAAACGCCCTCTGCCTCGTCGCCGGGTGCGTGGGCGGCCTCCTCCTCGGCTTCAACGGCTTCATGTGGAGCCAAGCCGTCATCGTCGAAGTCTATACCCTGAGCGTCCTCTCCCTCATGGCCACGCTCTGCTTCCTCTTCCGCTGGATCCACGCCCCCGACCAACTCCGCTACCTCTACTGGGCCTGGTTCATGCACGGCATCAGCTTCACCAACCACCAAACCCTCATCGTCGCCACCATGGGCCTCCAGGTCGCCATGATGCTCACCCACCCCCGCATCGGCCGCGACTGGTTCTTCGTCAATACCGCCGTCTTCCTCCTCGGCCTCCTCGCCAAGGCCCGCGGCGCCCTCACCTCCTTCGATAACAACGTCCCCCTCTTCTCCATCTACATCGGCGTCGGCCTCGGCTCCCTGGCCCTCTGCGTCTGGCTCACCGCCCGCACCAAAAAACTCCTCACCGAGTGGAAGGCCGTCCTCTATACCGGCCTCGCCTGGATCGCCGGCGCCTCCTTCTACTTCTTCATGCCCGTCTCCGGCGCCACCAACCCCCCCCTCAACTGGGGCTACCCGCGCACCTGGGAAGGCTTCGTCCACGCCTTCACCCGCGGCCAATACGAACGCACCAACCCCACCAGCGACCCCATCCGCTTCTTCGAACAAATCCGCATGTACTGCGAAGGCGCCGTCGAGGAGTTCAACGTCGTCTATCTCCTCATCGGCCTCGTCCCCCTCGTCTTCATGTTCTGGCGCCACCTCGATGCCCGCCAACGCACCCCCTTCTACTGGATCACAGGCCTCTACTTCGCCACCAGCCTCCTCATCCTCTTCCGCGCCAGCGGCAACGCCGACGTCGGCTTCTCCCTCTTCTCCGCCCTCATCGGCGTCCTCGGCGGCTACCTCTTCGTCCTCATCGCCGTCATCCCCTTCCTCTTCCACCGCCTCATGGACCGCCCCGAACGCTGGTGGCTCGGCGGCCTCTCCACCATCTACGTCGGCCTCGCGGTCCTCCTCATGATCCTCCTCAACCCCACCACCGAACGCCAATCCCGCGAACTCACCAAAGTCTTCTTCACCGCCTCCCACGTCATCATCACCCTCGGCGTCGGCTACGGCCTCACCATTATCGGCGCCCTCCTCGCCCAACATTACCAACACCTCCGCTTCGGCGCCCTCTGCGCCGGCGCCGTCGTCTCCGGCCTCGCCATCTACGTCGTCACCGTCGTCTTCCAAGGCGAATCCGCCACCGACTCCTACCGCGCCGCCCTCTTCGACCTCCAACCCAGCTACGACCCCATCGTCCGCTTCAACGCCCTCTTCGGACTCGCCCTCGCCGGCCTCTTCACCCTCGCCGTCCTCGCCGCCCGCCAACGCGCCCCCGTCAAAGCCCTCCTCGCCCTCTTCGCCGTCATGCCCGTCGACTCCATCTCCTCCCACTGGTCCGATAACGAACAACGCGGCCACCTCTTCGGCTACTGGTTCGGCCACGATATGTTCACCCCAGATATCAAAGGCGCCGACGGCCAACCCCTCTACCCGGAAATGGCCCGCAACGCCGTCCTCTTCGGCGGCACCGACCCCGGCCGCTTTAACCCCACCTACATGATCTTCTGCGAAAGCTTCATCCCCCCGGAGAAAAAACGCGACCCCAACTTCGACCGCCGCGACGTCTACCTCATCACCCAAAACGCCCTCGCCGACGGCACCTACCTCAACTACATCCGCGCCCACTACAACCGCAGCACCCAAAGCGATGCCCCCTTCTTCGAAAGCATGTTCCGCGCCCTCCTCAAAGACCCCGAAGGCCGCACCAATGCCCTCGCCCGCGCCTTCGCCCCCCTCGACCGCGCCATCACTAACTTCGGCTGGAACGTCGAACAACGCCGCCGCGCCCGTGGCGTGGTCGTCCCCGGCGCGGTCCGGGGCCCCGCCCCCGCCGCGGGCCGCACCGCCGCCGCGCCCAGGCCGTCTACCCCCCCAAAGAAATCCATACCCCCTCCCCCGACGATAACCAAACCGCCTTCAATAACTACATCGCCGACGTCCAGCAGCGCCTCCACCACGACATGACCAACCCCAACGCCCCGCGCCAAATCAAGCCGGGCGAGGACGTCAAAATCGTCGATAACCGCGTCCAGGTCCAAGGCCAGGTCGCCGTCATGGCCATCAACGGCCTCCTCACCAAAGTCATCTTCGACAAAAACCCCGACCACGAATTCTACGTCGAGGAAAGCTTCCCCCTCGACTGGATGTACCCCTACCTCGAACCCTTCGGCATCATCCTCAAAATCAACCGCCAACCCCTCGCCGAACTCGACGAAACCACCGTCCAGCGCGACCACGAATACTGGTCCCGCTACTCCGAACGCCTCATCGGCAACTGGATCACCTACGACACCCCCATCCAGGATATCGCCGCCTTCGCCGAACGCGTCTACCGCCGCCGCAATTACCAGGGCTTCACCGGCGACCGCAAATTCATCCGCGACGACAACGCCCAAAAAGCCTTCTCCAAGCTCCGCAGCGCCATCGCCGGCGTCTATGCCTGGCGCGTCAACGCCGCCCGCACCCCCCTCGAACAACAACGCATGCTCCGCGAAGCCGACTTCGCCTTCAAACAGTCCTTCGCCTTCTGCCCCTACAGCCCCGAAGCCGTCTACCGCTACGTCAACCTCCTCGTCAGCACCGGCCGCGCCGACGACGCCCTCCTCGTCGCCGAAACCTGCCTGAAAAACGACGAGGAAAACATCGCCATCCGCAAACTCGTCAACGACCTCCGCGGCATCAAAGCCGGCACCGTCGCCGTCAGCCAGGCCCAAGCCCAAATCGCCCAACTCGAACAGCAATACCAAGCCTCCCGCACCAACCTCAAACTCGCCTTCGACCTCGCCTCCCTCTATATCCAGGCCCAACGCACCGACCTCGCCCTCCGCCTCCTCGACGAACTCATCGCCAACACCAACGCCGACGCCGGCACCATCCTCTCCGTCGCCAACGCCTTCGGCCAACTCCAACAAGCCTCCCGCCTCGAAAACGCCCTCTCCCGCCTCGTCGCCCTCCTCCCAGACCAGCCCGAAGCCTGGTTCGACCTCGCCGCCATCCAAGCCGTCATCCTCAAAACCAACGAGGCCATCGCCTCCCTCACCCGCGCCCTCGACCTCTCCAACTCCCGCCGCGCCGCCCAACCCTCCGCCCGCAACCTCCGCGACGACGCCGCCAAGGACGAACGCTTCAAACCCCTCCAAAACCTCCCCGAATTCAAACGCCTCACCTCCGGCCCCTAAACAGTTCCAAAAAGGGATTGAATTCGCCCACCCCACCTCTAACATCCCCCTCGCCTCGGCCTTAACCGCCCAGGCAATGGTTCGGGGCGTAGCGTAGCCTGGCTAGCGCGCTTGCTTGGGGTGCAAGAGGTCGTGAGTTCAAGTCTCACCGCCCCGACCATATCCAAGAGAGCCAGAAAAAACAGGCCTTCGGTGAGTCCCAGCCCCGAAAACCTCCCCCCGAGTCAGAACTAAAGTCAGAACGCCACGCCAAGCCTCCCAGAATGCCCTATCGGGCGTCTTGACCGTCGGCGAGGTCCCGGACCAGGGGGTCTGATCTTGCATCAAAAAATCCCCGTGCGACCAGCGGTATTCATCAGTGCAGAAGTAAGCATACACCCCTCACCCCATCCCTCTCCCCAACCCTTGAAAGCGAAGCGATGGAACGGGGTTGGGGAGAGGGAGAAAGGGAGAGGGGAGCCATCCTGTGTCTGCCTACTTATGCACTCATCAATAAGTTCCTGCTAGACGAATGTTGTGGACTATCAGCAGGAGATTCTGAATCCGCTGGACCCCTCCGCCCTAAGGTCCTGGCCACGATTCCGAGGCGCCTGATCGAGTGTTACTTCAAGTTCTGGCCGGTGCGTTACGAGAATTTTCGAGCAGCCAAGCACGTCCTCACCAATCCGATACGGATTTTTGCCGGCGTGCGAGAGTTCAACCCCGGCGGATGGTGCTTTAGAGGTAGGCCAACGATCTGGCACATAAGAGAGACCGTAACCGCTCCTTTCCCAGCCGATCGTGTTTTTTCGGTGTATTTGAATCCACGCCTCATGGTCTACGAATGTCGAGCTGAGTACTCGTCCAGGGAAGACGCGGACCTGCCGATTGACTGGGGAAATCGATATTCTGGAATAGTATGGCAGACCACTTCTTAAGCGAATTCGTTGCTGGGATCCAAAGGGAAGAGCCAACCCCTTGGTTTAACCCGGACGGTGACTGCATCGTTTATCAAGTTGCCGACGAGGCGGTGGTGGCAGACCGCATCGACGATGTCCTCACGATCTACCGTTCGGCTATCGACGATCGCGCAATCGGCTACCAAATCAAGGGGGTGCAGGCGTTGACCAGCCACTTTGGCTGGCGGGGTATGACAGTTCAATCGGCGGAGGCAGCAGGAGAGTTGTGTGAAGTGTCGATTTACGCCCTTTTGCTCGCGGCGTATGAGAAAGGTCCCAAGACAATTCATCGGCGCCGCGCCTACGCCAACGCTTTCGAGTCTATTTCGGAGGCGCCGAGGATTTCAGGCAAGCAACTCTCGTTGCTGAGCGCGTAGTTGGAGTTGCCCAATTTGGCCCGGAGTGTCATGGGTTTGATTACCGCTTTGGGAATGCCCCCCGCGCGCCCAAACGCCCCAGGAGCGGTCGGCCGCGCATCCCGTTGTGCCTCGCCGCGAAACAAAGCCGCTCTCCGTGGCGAATAGACGGCCTCCTTGAACGCGAAAAGGAGAATAAGGTGCCAGGTTCACCCCACGGAGCCCCTGAACCGTTTGCGTTTCCCCTCTCCCTTTCTCCCTCTCCCCAACCCCTCCCCATCGCTTCGCCTTCAAGGGTTGGGGAGAGGGATGGGAGGGGACGGTTCATGGGTAACGGGTGAGGGGAACGGTCGGATCGACCGTCAGCCCTTGGCCGTTTCGAAGCGGGTGACCCAGACCAGCCTCGAGGGCGGCCGCCCCATGCAGGAGGAGGCCCCATTATTGGTTCGCCTGAGGGACGAGCTTTCGACTAAACAACTTGGCGTGAACGGTGACAACCAGCATGCCAGCACGGCAGGGGACAGCTTCTCGAATAGCCCATTTCAAGCCCTAAGCGGCGACCATCTGCCGGCCGGCCCGGAAAACGTGCCCTCTCCCAACGCTGGATCCTCGCGGGGTCAGCGGAAGCATCGCGGCCGGGTCGACATTGTCCGTCAGACCGCCCATCGTGGCGGCAAGACCGTCACCGTCGTCACCAACTTCGTCGGGATCGGCCTGGCCGAGAAGCAGCAACTGGCCAAAGCCATGCAGAAAGCCTGCGGGACCGGCGGGACCGTCAAAGACGGCCGCATCGAGATCCAGGGCGACCGCCGGACCGAGGTGGCCCGGATTCTGACCGAAGCGGGTTTCCGGCCGGTGTTCGCCGGCGGGTAATCCCTCGCGGCTAGGCCGGTCGGCAGCCACATTAAGCCCTGGCGGCAGTTAACCAGCAAGGAGCAGCCCAAACCCTCGCTTAAGCACATCGATCTTCCCTCCGAGTCCGCGGCTGACACGGATGTTCAGGCGGTTCGGAGGAAAAGCGGCGCAGCCTGCTGCTCGCGGTTGCGTCCAGGACCCAATGGAAGAACCCCGACCTCCGTTCCCAATGGCTATCGACGAACCCTGCCACGCCGAACCGCGCCATCCGCGCCATCCCCGGATCCACGAGGGATCGCCCCTTGACGGCCGGTTCACGCGAGGGTAATGGTGCTTCTAATACACCCCATAGATTTACTTATGATCGACCCGATGATCTCCCTCGAGGACGAACTGCGTGCGTTGAAACTCCGCCTGACTTCGCTGGAGACCCGTCTGATCATGGCCGAGACAAGGACCCCAGGCCCGGCGAAAACGCCCGTGAAACTGGTCGATGACCCGGAGGGGGAGGACCCGCTTCAAAACAAACAGATCACCAAGACGGAAGTCATTGTCGCCGACCGCGAACCGGTAACCTACCACTCCATCACCCGAAAGCAGTGCGAATACAAAGTCGTCAGCCGCGAAATCCGCGTTCATCCCGAGGTCGACACCTCGGGACTCCGGACCTCCAGCCCTCCCGCCAGCGTGGAGTTCGTGGCCAGCGGGAGCATCAAAGCCGAGTTCGAGGCCGCCTTGAAGGTCAAGGCCACCATCGAATTGCTGACCGCCTGGCAGGCCATCACGGGTCTGCCTGTCCCGGCAGGGGTGCGCGCCAACGCCCAGGTCGAGGCAAGCCTGGCTGCGAAGATGGCGGCCCAACTGGTTTTCCAGGTCAACATCAGGATCATCAAATACATCTATACCGTCGAGGGCACCCTCCGCGCCCGGCTGGTCTTCAGAATCAAGGACCTGTGGGACTGGGTGGGTGACGATTGTGCCGATCTCGGCATCGGCCCCGATCCAACCATTCAAGAATACGAGGTCAAAGGGCCTTACGAAGACATCCCCATGGTGCCCTTGCGTTACACATTCTTGGAGATCTGCGCGCCCTCGCTCACGCCGCTGGGAACCACCTGGAGCGATCTCGAATTCGAAAAGGGCCTGCGCGAAACGTTGCGCAGTTCCTGGAGCAGCGGCGCCTTGCGCCGCCTGCCCCTGCCACCCAACCTGCCCCCTCCCCTCTGAAAGCCTGTTCAGGGGACAACTTCTCGAGAAGCCCGTTCCAGGCCGGCAAGACCGTCACCGTCGTCACCAACTTCGTCGGAATCGGCCTGGCCGAGAAGCAGCAACTGGCCAAGGCCATGCAGAAGGCCTGCGGGACCGGCGGGTGTGCATTCATGAGCGATTCAAGGTGAAAGACATGCGCACCGGCCAGGAGCGCGCGACCCACGTGGTGAAGCACTCAGCCATCCTCATTCTGAATTGATGCCACCGCTTCTGCGGCCTTGCCGATGGCCGTCCTCCGCTGCTATTTACCCCCATCCCATGGACGAGCAACTTCTGCCGTATCGAAACCAAAGCCTGTCGAGCCAGCCAACCCTTCCCAGTCGCCGAACCGCGCGGCCCCGCCGCTCCCGGTTCCTGGGCTTCCTCGGGGCGCTCCTGCTGTCGCTGCCGGCGCTGAAGGGACTGGCCATCGCCGACAACAAGGAGGATCCAGTTGTGCGCCTGGACCGTAAGATCCGTCACGAGGGCCTTCTGCCCAGGGCCTTTCTCGAGGGTCATCGGGCCAGACTCTTCTTCGAGGACCAGGGAAATCGCCTGCTGCTCAAAGGAAGCTGGAAGCCGGCCCGGCCTCGGGCCCAGGAATTTCAAACTTACCAGGTGGAACTGAAGCCGGACTTGTCCCCGCCTCCGCTCCCTCGACCGCACGGCTCCTGGCGCGCGCTCAAGGTCCTCCCCTTCGACGAGTGGCGACCGTTCCTGCGTTCGGCGCTGGAACGGTTAACGCCCTCCGAGGCCAGACATGGGGTTTACCTGCAACACGCCTTAGGGGAGGCCGTGCTCTACCGCGACCCCCACGGCCAGGTCCGGCCATTTCCGCTCACCAACACGCCACCAGGTACCATCCTCGACCGACGGTTCAGTCCCACGCAGACCGCCAACGCCCTCGCCGCCGCCATGGAAGCCAGCCTGCGCTCTTCCTACCCCGAGGAACCCTCTCTCCTCCTGGCGCCGCCCCCCGCGGCTCGGCGTCTGCGCTATGCCATCGTCGATCTGACGGAACGGCGGGTGATCGTGCTGCTCGCCCCGCGTCCCGGCGAGAAAGCCGGCGGACGAGCGCCGCTCGGGTCGAAACTGACCGGGCTCGCCTCCTTTGTCTTGCTCGACCACGTCTGGGCCTTCGTCAAGAACCCCGTGTCGTCCCTAGGCCGCGTCGCCAATCAAGCCTGGGAATGGTCGGGAACATTCTTCGATCCGCGCCTGCGGTCGGCACGCTCCGCCTGCCCACCGGTCACGAACGCGCCCGGCATGGATCTGGCCGACTGGGAACGCTGGCTCGACCGGCACACCGGCACGCCGCGAGAAATGGGCAGCGTCAAGTTGCTCATCGCCGGGGAGCAATTCTTCCCCGCCTTCGAACGCCGCCTGGCCGAAGCCCAACACCGCATCGACCTTCATGTTTGCATCTTTGACCGGGACGATGTCGGGGTGCGTCTCGCGGATCAATTGAAAGCGCGCTCGACCAACGTGACGGTGCGGGTGGCCTTCGACCGCCTCAATACCCGCGCCGCCGGCCGGGCACCCCCGGGGACGCCGCTGCCCGACGGGTTCATCGCGCCCCGTTCGATCGGCGCCTACCTCCGCGCCGGATCGAAAGTCCAGGTCCGTCCGCTCCCCAATCCTGCGCTGTCCGCCGATCATTCCAAGATCTTCATCGTCGACGGCCGTTACGCCTACCTCGGGGGCATGAACCTGGGCCGGGAATATCGTTACGAATGGCACGACCTGATGGTCGAAGTCGAGGGACCAGTGGTGGCCTCGCTCCAGCGCCAATTCAACAAGCTCTGGGCTCAGCACGGCCCTTGGGGCGATTGCGGCCTGGCCGCGGAAAGCCTCTGCGGCCAGCCCCAACCCCCGCCCGAGACAGGGCCGGAAACCGTCGAGTTGCGACGTCTCTACACCAAGAACTGCGATCGCCAAATCCGACGGGCAGCATTGGCGGCCATCGGGCGGGCTCGGAATCGCGTCTACCTCGAAAACCCGTATCTCTTCGACAATGCCGTGATCGCCGCGCTCACCGCCGCGCGGCGGCGCGGGGTGGACGTGCGCGTGGTCTTCCCCAGCGAGAACGACCTGGCCCCGGGGCACCGCGCCAACTTGACCACGGCCAACCACCTCCTCGACCATGGCGTCCGCGTCTATCTCTACCCCGGCATGACCCACGTGAAGGCCATGCTCGCCGACGGCTGGGTCTGCTTCGGCTCGGCCAACTTCGATGCCCTCAGCCTGCGCTTGAACCGGGAAGCCAACCTGGCCAGCTCCGATCCCAGCCTGGCCGCCCGCTTCCAACGCGACCTGTTCGAAACCGACTTCGCCGCCTCCCGCGAACTCCTCCAACCCATCGCGGTCGGCTGGGGAGACCACCTGGCCGATAGCATCCTCAATTTCTTCTGACTCCAACCCGGGATCCAACACCCCCGTGGGCCCTACCCTCTTCGTGAACGACGTCTCCACCCCCGCCGCCCAAGTCAGGCAGGGCGGGACCGGCCGGTCCGGGCTTCATGCCGACCTCGCTGGCGGCCTGTCCTTCGGCAGCACCATGCCCCCGATCGCGCCGTTCTCCATCAGCCTCAACGCCGACGCCGCCGCCACCTTCCTCGCCCTCGCCCACACCGGCGGCTTCCTCACCCTCGGCCTCTCTCTCCCAGGAGCCTAGGAGGACGAGTTCGTCTTCGGCTTCACTGGCAGCCCCCCTGGCGCACCCCGCAGCCACCCGCACACCTCCCCCTTCCCGTCGGCCACCCCTTCCGGTCAACCCTGACCGCCACGCCGGGGAGAACGGCCCCCAGTCGCCAGGCAGGAGCGACGGGCGGACCCCTCCGGAGATCACCTCCCCCTCCGACCACCCGTAAGACTTCCTTCAACTAGCGGGCCGCCTTGCCCGTGCCACACGGCTGGTCCTCCCAGATAGCCGTCGCCCAATGAACGAAACGTGAATTCTCCACGACGCTTATGAACTTTAACGAGGTAAAGTTATATTCGCCTGTCGCGTCCGTCTCCTGTTGAGATTAACCCATGAATCGTGGCCTCACAGGCTATTACTTCCCGGTTTCGATCCGAGGCGAGACTTGCCGGGCGTTTGTCCCGCATCCGCTCCCACCGACTCCGCCGCTGGCATTGGGCCCAGACTTCACTGACCTGTACGACAACGCTGCTCTCGCTCTTGGGCGTCTCGACGGCATCACGCTGTTGCTACCTGACCCCGCGCTCTTTCTTTACGCCCACGTCCGTAAGGAAGCCGTCCTCTCCTCCCAGATCGAGGGCACCCAATCTTCCCTATCCGACCTGCTGCTCTTCGAGATGGAAGGGGTGCCGGGCGTGCCAATGCACGACGTGCAAGAGGTTTCCAATTACGTTGCCGCCCTCCATCATGTCCTCCAGACCCAACCCCTCACCACGATTGCCAAGGCCGCCGAGGCTTTGCGCGCCGCGCCTCACACCGTAGGGCAGTCCTTCGACCGCCTGATACGGTTGGGCGTCGTCCGAGAAATCACGGGGGCGAGGTACGGCCGCGGTTTCGCGTATTCCCAATACGTCGACATCCTCAACGAAGGCACCTGAGAGCCTGTATCGGGTTTCGAAACGAGAACTGCTGCCTGCCCCTGCGCTCTCGCTCGGCCCCCACTTTTTCCTGTCCCCCTGCCCCTAAAAGTCACACCCCCCAAGCTACAGTCCCCCCCATGCCAATCGCACGATCCCTCGCCCCCCAGCCCTCCTGGCGCACCCCGCCCAACCCGCGCACCTCCTCCTTCCCGTCGGCCACCCCTTCCGGTCAACCCTGACCGCCACGCCGGGGAGAACGGCCCCCAGTCGCCAGGCAGGAGCGACTGGCGGGCCCTCCCCCGTGAACCAAGGCAGCAGGCAGAGTTTCCTTCTCCCCATCCCGCACTTAGGCATACCCTTGGCCGCATCCATTCCAAGTCCTTCCATGTTCAGGGATTCGATGCGCGAACTCTCAATGGTGGAATGCTCCCGCGGATGGCTCGAGCGTTACCCATCGCGACGCCAGATGGGCGTGCCGTAACACTCCGCGCCGTGGACCTCGACACGCATCTTCTTTCCAGTGTGCTCGCTGACGCAGGCCGTTTGGACACCGAGGTTGCCGCCGAAGTCCTCGCATTGCCAAGCGGCCAGGCCTTGGTGGTGTTGAACACCCGCCGCCATGCGCGGCCCTGTCCGCCGCCGGTTCCTTCGTTAGGGTCTTGCCCCATTGACGCCATGAAACCCTACCCGCTCCAACTCGAAGTCTCGGGCCCGACCGCCCTCTGGACGCGGCCCGACACCGGCTCATCGCCAGCATCGTATGTCGCGCCCACGTTCAGCGGCAGAGTATGAGCTGAAAATGAAGTTCTACGCGCACACGGCGGAAGAGGAGAACGGCAATCCGCTGCCTGAAGGCTCGGGGAAATGGCAATTGCTGTCGACGCATCTCCGCAATGTTGCTCGACTCGCCAAGCAGTTCGCGATGCCATTCGGCCTTGGCGAAGAAGCCGAATTGGCCGGGCTGCTGCATGATTTGGGGAAGTACTCGGAACGCTTTCAGGCGCGACTCCGCAACCCGGCCATTCATGGAATCAATCATTGGGCTGCTGGAACCGCACACGCGGCAGCGCTGAAGGCCTGGGCCGTGGCCTTTTCCGCCGATGGCCATCACACCGGCCTGCCCGCATTGAACGACAACACTTCCGGCCTTCCGCTAAGGCAGACAATTCAGAAGTTCTCCGATGGCAAGCTGCGGTTGGAGTTGACCGGCCAATGCTCGGAAAGTACCGAAGATCTGGTGGCCCGCTTCAAGCAAGACGGGCTGCCACTGCCTCCCTTTTCTCCACGGCCGATAAAGGACAAGTTCGCTGGAGCTCTGCGCGCCCGCATGATTTTCAGTTGCTTGGTGGATGCGGACTTCCTGGACACCGAAGCGCACTTCAATCCAAGCCAGGCGGGTCAACGCGTCGAGCCTGATCTCCAGACCGATGAGGCCTTCGACATCTTGCAGCGGGCCTTGAATTCCAAACCAGCCGACGGCCCCGTGAACGCCTTGCGCCGACGGTTGCTGGCCGATTGTCTGAAAGCCGGCAGCAAACCGTCCGGCCTTTTCACACTCACCGCACCGACGGGCAGCGGCAAAACGCTCTCGTCCCTGGCTTTCGCGCTCAAGCACATCAGCAGCCACAACGACAGCCTGCCACCTGAGCACCCGGAACGCTTCCGCCGCATCATCCTCGTCATTCCCTACACCAGCATCATTGAGCAAACGGCGCGGGTGTATCGCGAGTTGTTTGAGAAAACATTCGGCCCAGACTATGTGCTGGAACACCACAGCGCCGTTGCGCCGCGAGAGCGCAAGGAAGACCGAGGCCGCGATGCCGAAGAGGAACGCTTGCGCCGCGCCCGGTTGGCGGCGGAAAACTGGGCTTCACCGCTGATCGTGACCACCAACGTCCAGTTTTTTGAGAGCCTCTTCAGCAACCGCCCGTCGGATTGCCGCAAGCTCCACAACATTGGTCGCTCTGTCGTGCTGTTCGACGAAGTGCAAACGCTGCCGCCGCGCCTCGTGCCTTCGTTGCTCTCCGCCGTCCGCCTGCTCACGCGCGATTACGGCGTCACGGCCGTTTTCATGACCGCCACGCAACCGGCGTTCGCCTCGGTTGGCGCGGCCTTGCCATACGACTGGATGCCGGAACCGATCTCGACGAATGAAGCGGGCTTGGCGGAAGCTCTGCGCCGCACGCGCATCGAACTGCCTGCCGCCGACTCGAAAACCGCCTGGCCCCAAATCGCACAGCGCCTTGCCACCGAACCGCAATCGCTCTGCGTGGTCAACACCACCAAGGACGCGCGCGAACTGTTCCGGCTGGTGCGCGACCTCAAGCCGGACGCCACCTTCCACTTGTCCGCCCGAATGTGCCCGGCGCATCGGCAGGAAAAGCTGGCAGAGATTCGCCAACGACTTGATCCCGAAGTCAACCAGCCTTGCCGGCTCGTCTCCACGCAACTCATCGAAGCGGGCGTGGACGTGGATTTTCCCATCGCCTTCCGCGCCCTCGGCCCGCTCGATTCCATTATTCAGACCGCGGGCCGCTGCAACCGCGAAGGCCGCCACGCCACACCATGCCCGGTCGTCGTGTTCCGTCCGGCCGAGATGAAGTTGCCTCCCGGCGCTTACGCCCTCGCCACCGCCAAGACCGAGGAATTCCTCGCCCGTCATGCCGATGCGCCATTGCACCAACCGGAGATTTACCCAAAGTACTTCGCGGAACTCTACAAACTGGTCGGGCCAGAAAAGGCGGAGGCGGACAAGGTTTTCAAACTCTCCACCGATTTCGATTTCCCTGCCGCCGCCGAAGCTTGCCGCCTCGTCGGCAACGAAACCCGCGCCGTGCTGGTGAAGTGGAAACGAGGCGGAGAACTCGCCGAAATACTTCGCCTCGAAAAGCACCTCACCGCGGCCGAATGCCGCGAAGCCCAGCGTTACTCCGTAAACCTCTACCAAAGCGAGTTCTTCGACGCGCAAGCCAAAGGCTACATCTACCAGCCCGCCGAAGATTGGAACTTCTGGGTCTGGAATTCCGACTACGACCCGAACCTCCAGGGCCAATGCATACATCTGACTAAGTAGCTGATCGAGCCTGGGTTAAGCGATTCTTCGGGACATTGGACCCGCAACGATTTAGGCTTTGGGGATGGCGAAACCAAAGCGATTACCGGACGAAGCACAACAGCGACTTTTGGGCGAGGTGCAGGTGCAGTTGGCTGAACGCAGGGAACTGCCCCGCCTGAATCGACTCCTTGACGAACATCACTACCTGGGCAGCCTCAAGCCGGTGGGTGAGCGCCTCTATTACGTGGCCACCGATGCCTCTGGCCGGTGGTTGGCGATTCTGGTGTTTAGCGCGGCGGCCAAGCATCTGCGGGCTCGCGATCAATGGATCAAGTGGTCCAATGAACAGAGGCGCCGCCGGCTGAGCCTGATCACCAACAATTGTCGTTTTCTGGTGCTGCCCGACTGTTCCGTGCCCAATCTGGGGTCCCGGATCCTTCGACTCACTCTGGATCGGCTGAGCGCCGATTGGCAAAGCCGCTACGGCCACCCGATCTTAGTTGTCGAGACGTTTGTCGATCCTGATCACTTCCAGGGGACCGTCTACACGGCCAACGGATGGGAGGAACTCGGGGAAACCGACGGATGGGGACGGCAGCGGCGTGACTACTACGTCAAGCACGACAAGCCCAAACGGCTGTTTGTGCGCGCCCTGGAGCCCGGGGCCTGTCGCAGCCTCCAAGCCGAGCATCTCAAGCCCTCCTTGGCCGCGGTGGAAGCGAAGGTGCCGGTCCGCTGCACCAAGCGCGTGAAGGAGATTGAATCGATTGTGCAGCACTTCAAGCGGCTGCCCGAATACCGGGCGCGGGTGGAATCCTACCCCTTGTTCAGCCTGGCTGCCTTGATTCTGCTGGCGATGCTGTGTGAGGCCCCCCGGGGGCAAACGGACCTAGAAAAGTTCGCGCGCGGCATGAGCCAAGGGCAGCGCCGTGCTTTGGGCATTCGGCGGAATGTCCATCGCAAGTATCCGGCACCCTCGCAATCCACGTTCAGCCGATTCCTGGCCGGGGTGGACGAGGCCAAGCTCGATGCCACGCTCCAGGCCATTCAGCAGCAAGTGCGCGGTCCAGCCCCCCAAGACGAACTGGTCGTGATGGATGGCAAAGAACCCAAGCACGGCAGTGGCGCCGCGATCCTGACGGCGGTGAGCGTTCCCAGTCAGTATTACTTGGGCAGCGCGGTCGTGGACGTGAAGACCAATGAGATCCCAGTGGCGCAGGAGACGGTGATCCCACCGCTGGATTTGGAAGGCCGGTTCGTCAGTTTGGACGCTCTCCATACCCAGGATGAAACGGCTCGCCGGGTCGTGTTGGACGCCGGAGGCGACTACCTACTGACCGCCAAAAAGAACCAGCCCACCTTGCTGGCCAACATCCAGAATAAAGTAACCGCTCCCCAAGCGGGTTTTCCCCCCGCAACGCCCGACGTCGACCCAAGCCCGCACCCAGGAGCGGAACAAGGGACGTGACGAGAACCGCGTCATCTGCACCGCTCCCGTGACGGCTGAAGACGTCGGATTCCCCTTGGCGATGCAAGCCGCTCGATTGCTCCGCCAGACCACAGGCCGCAAAGACGAGGAAGTGGCCCTGATTACCAGTGCGCCCCCCAAACGGCTCAATGCCCAAAGCTGGCTGCGACTCAACCGCCAGGGCTGGGGGATCGAAAACGGTCTCCACCAACGGTTGGATGTCTCCTACAACGACGATCGATCCCGTGTCCAAAGCGACAAAGGCATGTTGATCCTGGGCATCTATCGACGCGTGGCCAACAGTCTCTTCATGGAATGGGCTCAACATCAGCGCAGGCCTGACCACGTCACCACCACCGACTTCCAAACCCTCATGGCCGAAGAACATCGCGCCAAGGCCGTCCGTTTTGTCTTGGCCAAACGCCCCTCGCTGAAAAACCTCTCATGAATTGGCGCTGCCGAACCTCGGACTCGGCCACGTCGAACTGGACGCCTTTACTCAATGACCGTCACCCTGCCAGCTTTCATGCCCGCAAGCGCCGCCAGCAGCGGTGCGGCCAGCGGTTGCAAGTCCTCAAGGCGATTGGACCGCGCTCGCAGCACGGCCACGGCAATGTCGAACTTGGGCAGGTTTTGCTGCAACGAAAGGTTCCGGTCCACGGTGACGAACACGTCAAACTCCTTTTCCGCCAGCCGAAGGAGACGCCCATTCTTGATCGTCGCCCAGCCCATTTGCGGCACGGTGCGGACGACATGGCCTGGTAGTTCACGGGCGAAGCGCCGGTCAATGCACTCGTCCAGCAGCAGCTTCATGTCGGCGAGCCGCGGCAACCATCCGTTCGGTGGCGGTTTCGAGGAACTGAATCACCTGCTCGCGCTTGACGGTCGGAAATCCTTCCAGGAAATCATCAATCGAGTCGCCCGCTTCCAGATAATCGAGCAGCGTTTGCACCGGCACGCGCGTGCCGGCAAAACAAGGCGTGCCGCCCATCACCTCCGGGTCGCTCGCAATAGTCGTGCGTTTCATGTCCGTATTGTCCCTCTTTCACCTTCGACTTCAAGCCAACAGCAAACCCAACCATGACCATCCACCTGAGAACCTGGGGCGAACTCGCCTGCTTCACCCGGCCCGAAATGAAAGTCGAGCGCGTGAGCTATCCCGTCATCACGCCCAGCGCCGCTCGCGGCTTGCTGGAGAGCATCCTGTACAAGCCGCAGTTCCGCTGGCGCGTCTCTCGCATCCGCGCTTGGGAACGCACCAGCCCACAAACTGTTTGAGCGCCTGGTAGTGAAACGCAAGGCCGCGGTTGAAGTCGCGCGCGATTACTCGGATTACGAGGTGACCCCGAAGGCGGAGGCGGAGGCGGGTCTCAAAGGCGTCACGCTGCTCGAATTGCTGTGACTCTGGTTCCAGACTCGATGTCACAAAGCGCCACCCGTTGCGTGGAAGCGGGCGTGGACTTCTCTTTTCGCCCGGCTCTCCGCGACCTGTCTGCGAGCCCCGCACAGGCAGAAAGCTGGGGGCTGGTGAACTTGCCCCAGATTGCCGGACGCGCCAACCGTTCCGGCGACCGCAACTCATCCGCGGGCCAAGGTGGCGCGTAACGCTCTCGCGAACCTGCTTCCCTTGCTCAAGGCTGGTCAAACCGGCTTCGACATTTTGTGACCTCCACCGAGAGCGCAACACCACGGCTTGCCGAGACGGGCGAGCCACTGCCGTTGAGCCTCCTCAACGACTTCCTCTACTGCCCTCGGAGGGCAGCGTTGAAGGTGGTGGAAGGATGGCGCGAGGCCAACCAGCACACCGAACGCGGGGACATCGTCCACGAACACTCCGACCTCGCGGGTTACGAAGTGGCCAAGGGCGTGCTCCTCTGGCGCGCCTTGCCGATCTGGTCCGATCGGCTTGGCCTCAATGGCAAGTGCGACGTCGTCGAGGTCCAACTCGTCCCCGGCTCGCCTGCACCAACCCGCGACTCCAACCCTCGGCTCCAGCAACCTCAGTCGCTCCTGCCCGTCGAATTCAAGCTCGGCCGGCGACGCGCCTGGGTCAACGACGACGCCCAACTCTGCGCCCAAGCGCTCTGTCTCGAGGAAATGTTCGGCATCCCGGTCCCGCACGGGGCGATCTTCCATGCCGACAGCAAACGCCGCCGGCCCGTCGAATTCACCCCCGAACTCCGCCAAACCACGGAGGAAGCGGTGCGCGCGCTGCGTGACTTGCTGGAGGCTGGCATTCGGTCGGGAAACGCGCGCGCTCCCGGACGGCTGCCTCCGGCGGTGCTCAAGCCGGCGTGCGAGGAGTGTTCGCTCTTCAAGGTCTGCCTCCCCCAACTCAGCGGCCGGGGCGGCGCCTCCGAACGAGCGTTCCGCGCACTGTTCCAACCGCACCCGGCACGTTCCACCGATTGAGGATCTCCATGGGCGAAATCACGCAGAACACCTTGTATCTGACGACGCCAGCAACCTTCGTGGGCCGCGACCACCTCACTCTCCAGGTCGAGGTGCCCGTCTACCCGGCCGAACTCCCCCCCGAGCAGCGAGCGCGCGAGCGCGCCACCGATTGGCGCAAGCTCTCCATCCCTATCCATCACCTCGAATCGATCTGCGTGTTCGGCCCGTCCACCATCACCCCGCCGGCCCTCGACCTCTGCTGGGAGCACGGCGTGGCCGTCAACTTCCTCAGCCAATTCGGACACCTGCAAGCACGCCTGACCGGCGTGGCCGACACCAGCGTCACCCTGCGCCGGGCCCAGTTCCGGGCCGCCGACGACCCGGCCCGGTGCGCCGCCGTCGCCCGTTGCATCATCGCGGGCAAACTCCAGAACAGCCGGAATAGCCTTCTCCGGGCCGGCCGCGAAAGCGAGGACGCCGAGGCCAAGGACCGCCTCGCCCAGGCCACCGAGTCCTTGGCGAGGCAGATCGAAGAATTGGGACGTTGGACGGAATCAGACCTCGCTGATGCGGGCGCCCTCGATGCCCTGCGGGGGGCGGAGGGCATGGGAAGCGCCACCTACTTCGGCGTGTTCACCCTGTTCCTGAAACAGCAGCACGACACCTTCGCCTTCGCGACCCGCAGCCGCCGCCCGCCCCGTGACCGCATCAACTGCCTGTTGTCGTTTCTCTACGCCCTCCTGCGACACGACTGCGTTGCTGCCCTGACCGCCGTGGGGTTGGACCCCTTCGTGGGATTTCTCCACGCGGAACGCCCCAACCGGCCCGCCCTGGCGCTGGATCTTATGGAGGAGTTCCGCCCCTGGCTGGCCGACCGCCTCGCCATCACCTTGATCAACCGCCAGCAGATCGGTCCCAACGACTTCCGGGTTCGCGAAGGCGGCGCGGTCGAGTTCTCCGACGCCGGACGCAAGACCGTCATCACGGCTTGGCAACAGCGCAAACAGGAGGCCCTCCAGCACCCCCTCCTCGACCAAAGCCTCCGCCTCGGTCAAATGCCCTTCATCCAAGCCCGAATCCTCGCCCGGCACCTGCGCGGCGACGTGACCGACTACGTCCCCCTGTTGCCCAAGTGAACCCGCACGTCGAACGCGAACACGAATCCGCATGCTCATCCTTGTGACCTACGATGTCTCCACCGTGGAGAAGGCTGGGCGGCGACGGCTCCGGCGCGTCGCCCAATGCTGTGAGGACTACGGGGTGCGAGTCCAAAAGTCCGTCTTCGAGTGCCAAGTCGGGCAAACCGAATGGGTTCGACTTCGGGACCGACTCCTTCAGGAAATCAAGGACGATGAAGATTCGTTGAGGTTCTACTTCCTCGACGAAAAGGCGGTCCAGCGCATCGAACATCATGGCGTCGATAAACCCCTCGACCTCACCGAACCGCTCATCCTGTGACTGCTCCTCCGCGAACCTGCAGCGCCGACTGGAGCCCCAGGGGTTCGCGGACCTCGAGAAAGCCCCCATTCCACAACAGCCCGGCCACGATCATTGGCATATCACCCAACACCAGGCCGGATTATGACTGGAAGGGTTCGCGGAAACCGCATACAAACTCCCTGTGGCCCTGTAGGTAAGGAGGGCCGCAGTCGCCCCGGCCAAACGGCCGGGGCGCGGATTGAAACGCGAATTTAAACAGCATGGGCGCATCTGCCGGAGGTCGCCCCGGCCAAACGGCCGGGGCGCGGATTGAAACGGACATGACATCAAATGCCGCGTGGAGCGCCAGGTCGCCCCGGCCAAACGGCCGGGGCGCGGATTGAAACGCAATCGAAGGCTTCCTTGGCGTCGGCAATCGCGGAGTCGCCCCGGCCAAACGGCCGGGGCGCGGATTGAAACTGCAGGGTCGGCTTCTTTCGCGACATAGGCTTAACGGTCGCCCCGGCCAAACGGCCGGGGCGCGGATTGAAACGGCAGCGCGGAACGCCAGTGCAACGTAGCCTTCCGTCGCCCCGGCCAAACGGCCGGGGCGCGGATTGAAACGAGGGGAACACCCCGCAAGCGTCCGACGACCCGAGTCGCCCCCGCCCCACCGCCGGGGGGGGGGGTGTAAACTGTGGTGGGCGGGGG
>CAZVRY010000067.1:27383-27591 GCA_964629545.1 uncultured Verrucomicrobiota bacterium
TTTGTCTTGCTCGTGAACGCGCTTCACGAGGTCTCGGTCGCCCCGGCCAAACGGCCGGGGCGCGGATTGAAACAATCACGAACGCGTCCGGCGAAGTAGTGCGCGACTGTCGCCCCGGCCCAACGGCCGGGGCGCGGCTTGAAACGATTGGTTTGGCGGTGTCCGCGCGCGTCCACGCGAGTCGCCCCCCGCCCACCGCCCCGGGGGG
>CAZVRY010000068.1:0-20443 GCA_964629545.1 uncultured Verrucomicrobiota bacterium
CGCGGCGCGCTCCGCGGTTCGGGTCCTGGCGGGGCCCATGGGGTTGGGGGGGGGGGGGAGCGGAGGGTTGGCCGGTGGGTTGACCTTGTCTGGGGCGGGTTCCGGTTCTGGGAACACGGTGACGCGGACGGTGGAGGCGGTGGTGGCCAGGAGCCTGGTGGACGTTGACGGGGAGCTCCGGGTGTCAGCGGTGGATGACACGAGCATTACGGCGGACGGGGCGGGGGCGGCGTTGGCGATCGGAGTGGGGGCGGTGACGGGGGCAGGGGCCTTGGGGCTTTCGGTGGCGGTGAATGAGATTACGGACGTGGCGCGGGCGCGAGTGGCGGAAACGACGGTGGACGGGGGGGCGGCTGTGCGGGTGGAATCGACCTCGACGTCGAAGATCGAGGCGTTGGGGATTGGGGGTGGACTGGCTGTTTCGGTGGCGGCGGCGGGGGTGACGGCGGCTGGGGGAGGGGTGGTGGCGATGAACACGATCCGGAACAAGGTCGAGGCGTTGGTCGAGGACAGTGGAGATGCGAGTGGAGACGAGATCGAGTCGAGCGGGAGCATGAGCGTGAAGGCGCGGGACGAGGCGACGATCACGAGTCGGGCCCTTGGGTTCTCGGGGTCGTTGAATCCGGGGCAAGGAGTGAGCCTGGCCTACACCGAAGTGGTAGCGGAGAACGAGATCGACAACACGGTGAAGGCGGAGATTCGCGCGTCGCGGGTGCGGTCGTTCGGGGGTGATGTATGGGTGCGGGCGGAGTCGGTGCCGACGATCGAGGCCCTGCCGGTGGCGGTGAGCGTGGCCTTGACGGCCACCCCGTCCTCCGCGAGCGCGGCGGGAGGCAACACCATCGCGCGGAATCGGATCGGGGGATCGGTGAGCGCGGCCGTGGCCGGGTCGAGCGACGTGCGGGCGGCCGGGAAGGTGTTGGTCGAGGCGGAGGATCGTCCGCGGATCGAGGCAACGATTGCGAACGTGGCGGTGTCGGTGGCATTGGCGGTGGGAGCGGTGGGGCTATCGGTGACGGAGAACGTGGTGGGCGGTGGGGTGACGGCGGGGGTGGGTGGGGGAGCGGTAGTAACCGCGGATGGGGTTGGGGTGGTGGGAGTGGCGACGCCGGCGTTGACGGTGCGGGCCGAATCGACCCCGACGGTCGTGACTTCGACGACAGTGGCGGCGGCGGGGATTGGGCTCGGGCTGACGGGGGCGGGCGGCGAGGCGGTGACGAGGATTTCGCGTTCGGTGGAAGTATGGGTGGATGGCGCTCAGTTAAGCAGTGTGGGGCATGTGGTGTGGCTGCAGGCCGCCTCGAACCTGGAGGCGCGTCCGACGACCTCGGCGGGCGGAGGCGGTTTAGGGGCGGTGACGGCGCTGGTCGCGACGGCGGAGTTGAGCGGGGCGACGCGGGCCGGATTGCAGGGGTTGGTGGTGGTGACGGGGGCGGGTTTGCTGGTGCAATCGGTGGGCGTGAACACGGTGGCGCCGGTCACGACGGTCGTGGCGGTGGGCGGGGTCACCGGGAACGGCGCGAAATCGGAGACGGACGTGACGCGGACGACGGAGGCGTTCGTGGGCGATGGCGGGGACATTCGATTGGGGACGGGGACGATGACCGTGTCCGCGCAGTCCACCACGAGCGCGACGGGCACGACGACGGGGGTCTCGGGTTCGGCGATTGGGGTGACGGCGCTGGCGGTCGATGTGAGCGTGTCGGGGGCGACCCGGGCGCGGGTGGGCGATGGGGCGTTGGTGGAGGCCGGTCAGGTGAATGTGTCGGCGCAGGCGGGGAACACGGTGACGGCTCCGACGACGGCGGTGGGAGTGGGGCTGTTGGATGGGACGGGGGTGTACCTGGTGGCCAGCGACCGCAGCACCGTCGAGGCGTATGCGGGTCCGCCGACTGGGGTGGCTGCGGGGGCGACGGCGGCGCGGTTGACGGTGGGCGGGGGCGGGGTCGACGTCGAGGCTGGTTTGGTCTCACGCGTGGAGGCGAAGGTGGACGCGGTCTCGATCAGCGTCCTGGCCGGGGTTGCGGGGACGCTGACGAAGGCGGTGGCGGCGCCGACGGTCCGAGCGTTCCTGGGCGACGCCGTGCGGGTGGTGGCGGATAGCGATGTGGGCGTGAAGGCGTCGGCGCAAGTGGCGGTGGTGGCGGACGGGTTGGGCTTGGCGGTTTCGACGGGGGTGGCGGCGGCGGGGGCGGTGGTGGACGTGGATCTGAGCCCGACGGTGCGGGCCTTCACGGTGGGGGGCGGGTCGATCGCGGCGAACAACGTCGACGTGCGGACGCGGTTGAACGTGGATGGCGCGGGGAATCCGATTCGCCCCAGTTACGAAGGGCGTTCCGTGGCCCCGGCGTTTGCGACGGTGACCCTGGGGAGTGGGGGGTTGGTGGCGGGCGCGGCGGGCGGGGTGATCACGGTGAACTCGGCGCCCCTCCTCGAGGCCGCCTTGGGTGTTGGGACGACGGTGAACGCGCGGGAGGCGGTGGCGGTGGCGACGGAGTCGTATCAGTGGGCGCAGGCGGATGGCCTTTCCGCGGCGGGCGGGGTGGGGGTTGGGTTGGGGGTGATTTTGCCGACGGTGACGGCCGCGGGAACGGTTTCGACTCATCTGGATGGCCGGATCGAGACCGCGCGGACGGTGAGGGTGCTGTCGAAGGTGGACGCGCATGCGGACGTGGAGGGCCGCGCGGGCGGCGGTGGGGGTGTGGCGGGGCTGACGGCGGCCACGGTGGTGGCGAGGACGTCGCCGCTGGTGAGCACGTGGGTCGGGGGTGCGGCGGAGGTGGTGGCGACGGAGGACGTGACGATTCAGACGTTGGTGGCGGCGCAGGTGCGGGCGGTGGGCGGGGCGATGAGCTTCTCGTTTGGGGCGTCGGTGGGGATCGTCGAGGTCACGGCCATGCTGCAGCCGAGCGTCTCGGCGGGGGTTTGGGGAGGGGGATTGGTGCGGAGCCAGCAAGGCAATGTCTCGATTCTCGCGGGACACAATTACGATGCCGTGCTGAACGACTTCCTCCCGAACCGGGGTGCGGTCGCCTCGACGAGCGTCCTGTCCGTCGCCCTCGGGGTGAACGTGGGTCCGGCCACGGTCGAGGCGACGGCCAGTCCGAATGCGGACGCCTACGCGGAAGCGAGCGCCACCCTGCTGGCGCCGAACGGAACGGTGACGGTCGAGGCGCGGTCCAGTGCCTACGCCGACGGGCGCGTGAAGAACACCGGTGGCGCGGCGATCAACCTTCAATCGGCGGAGTCCGAGGCGAACGCGGGCGGGCTCACCAAGGCCCGGTTGCTGGGCAACGTAGTCTTGCCGGTCAACGTCGCGGGCGCCACCAACGTCGTCGTCACCGCTCAGGCCTCGACGATCTCGGTGGCAGGCGTGGAACGAAGCGGGGGCGGTTTGGTGTCGGTGGGCGACACGGAGGCGAGCGCCCGCTCGACGCCCATCGTGCAGGCCGAGGGCGGCGGCACCCTGCGCGCGAGCAACGACATCACCCTGCAATCCTTCTCCACGAGCGACGCCGACGTGACCTCGCGGAACGGGTCGGGGGGCGCGGTCGAGATCAACAGCCTCGACGCCACAGCTTCGGCCACGCCGAGCGTTTCGACGGAAGTCTTGGCCAACGCGGTCTTGGTGGCGGGGCGCACGCTGCGGGTGATCGCGGACCAAGGGAAGACGCCGGTGGCCTACTCGGACGGGTTCTTCAACGGATCGAGCAACGTGGACTTGGCCAACGACCTCATCACCCTCCTGCCGCGCCACGGGTTGCTGACGGGCGACACGGTGACCTACCTCCCGGGCGACAGCAACACGGTGATTGGCGGCCTGGGGGCCGAACGCCGCTATGGTGTCATCGTGGTGAGCGATGCGGCCCTTAAGCTCGGCGCCACGTTCGGGTCGCCGGGTGAAAACTCGCCCGTCAATCTCCTCCACGACACCCTCGGGTTCTCGGCCTCCCACAACCTGCTCGATGGCGACATCGTGTTCTACCGCCTCGAGCCGGAGAACTCGAGCGTGGGCGGTTTGAACGATGGGACGCGTTACCGGGTGAAGGTGATCGACGACCGGACGATCAAGCTGCAGCCGCTTGCCGGGGTGGCGGCTCCTCGAACGTTCACGGGCGCGGCGGTCAGCGGAAGCGTGGTGACGCTCGCCGCGCACGGTTTTGCCAACGGGCAGGACTTGACCTATCGGGCGCCCACGCCCGTCACGTTCGGCGCCAGCGTGGTCTCCGACGCCAACAACACGATTGCTTTGCCCGCCGGGCACGGATTGCAGGCGGGCGACGAGGTGATCTACTCAGCGAACGGCACGCCGATGGGAGGGCTGACGAACAACCAGCGTTACTTTGTGATCTTCGATCCCGCCACGCCCACGCTCGTGAAGTTGGCCCGAACACGGCTCGAGGCGCTCGGCGATCCTGGGAATCCCACCGCCGACCCGCCGCTGCCGCCCAGCCCGATTGTGCCGATCGACCTCACGCCGTCGGCGGGGGCCGCCGATCGATTCGTCACGCATACGCTGCGGAAGGTGGGCGACCAACCCATGGGCGGGCTTGTCAGCGGGGTGACTTATTACGTCGCGGCGGGCACGGCCGACACGTTCCGGTTGGCTCCGACGCGCGCGGACGCCTTGGCGGGGACGAACCTGATGACGATCACGCCGACCGACCCGGGGTCGGGCGCCACGCTCACGGGGCTGAATACGCTGGGTGTCGAGGGGATCGATTTCACCGCCACCGGCACGGGCCGCCACCAACTGGTGTTCGACTTGACTTCGGCCGGCACGGGGACGCAGCAGTTGGATGGGGTGGGTGGGGCGAGGGCCTTGGCGGGGGCGCCCTCGGGTGACGGCACGGTGACGGCTTCGGCCAGCAGTTCCAGCGGCGGGGTGGTGCGGGTTGCGGGCGCTGACACGAGTGCCTCCTCCTCGCCCAGCGTTCGGGCCAGCATTGGGAGCGGCGCACGCCTGACCGGGTTCGATGTCTACGTGCAGACCCAATCGATCTCGAGCGCGGCCGCCTCGTCTGCCAATGGGGGCGGCGGGTTGGTGTCGGTAGGGGCATCGTCCGCGGCGGCCACGGTGAACAACACCAGCGAGGTTACGCTCGGGACCGGCGCGAGCATCACGGCGCTCAACAACGCCGAACTCACCTCGACGGCCAGCCAGCGGGCCAGCGCGATTTCGGACACGAATGGCGGCGGGTTGGTCGATTTCGCGCGAGCGCGGGCGAGCGTGACGGTGAACTTCACGTCCCGCGTGCAGATTGGGGCGCAGGCGAACGTGAGCGCGGTCCACAGCCTCCTGGTGGAATCGCGCAGCGACACGAGCGTGACGGTGACCAGCAAGGCCGACTCGCGGGGTCTGGGGGCCGATGCCGACGCGGGCGGTCAGGGGATCCGGGTTGGAGGTGACACGGCGGCCCTGACGCAGGTTTCGATCGGTGCGAATGCGCGCCTCTCGGGCGACGTGGTCAATCTGAACGCCAAGGTGACGCGGTTGTCGGCGGTGATGGTGGCCGATGCGGAGGCGAAAGCCCTCGGGGCGGACACCGACGCGGTGGCGCGGGTGAAGGTGACGGACCGGTCCGAGGTGCTCTTGTCCAGCGGGGCCCGGATCCTGGGCGACGTCGTGGGCCTGAACGCCCGCCACGAGAATGTCGACTTGGAGTCGCGCGCCAATTCGGATGTGGATGCGGCGGGCGGATCGGCCGATGCGACGGCCGAGACGGACTACGACAGTTACTCGAAGGTGAGCGCGGCGGCTGGGGCGGTGATCGCGACGCGCAGCCTGCAGGTGGGGGCCCACCAGGGCATTACCCGCTACAATCGCCGCGCCAGTGCGGACATCGATTTCCTGGGCGACGCGGACGAGAGCGAGCAGGGCGACTTCGAGGCGCGGCGTGAGATCCAGTTTGACGCGGATGTGGCATTCCTGCCTGGGCCGAGCCCGCAGTTGGTCATCGATGCGAACGGGAAGGTGGTGAAGGCGGTGAACGCGACGGTGAACGGAGGATTGGGCCTGAACGCGGTCGTGGCGGGCCCGACGATTTCGGTCGATCCCATCCTCAACACCAACACTGCCACGACGGCCACGTTGACGACCAACCATCTGGCGAGCGCCGATGATCGTCCTGCGCCGGCGGGCACGATTCGGGGCACGCACTCGACGTTCACGGTCGGATCGACCTACGGGTTCGTGAAGATCACCAACCTCTCGAACAAGGAACTGATCGTTAACGAGATCAACGTGACCAACCCGAACGTGGCGCCGTGGGTGGACCTGGTCTCCGACAGCGTCACGCTCGCCTTCGACATTTCCTCGACCGCGACGCCGACGTCGGTCGAGATCCGGAACGCGGGAGCGGGCTGGGTGAGCGTGAACGGGGTGATTAACAACCCGATTGGCGACACCCTCATCGAGAACGCAGGGGGCGGCATCCGGACGGGGGTCGGCGGCGTCGCGCGCTCGAATGCGCTCACGCTGCTCGCCCCGAGTGGCGCGCTCGGCAGCGCAGGCCAATTCCTGAACGTGGAGATGGTTCAGTTTGGGGGCGGCCCCGCCGCACTCTCGGCCGAGGCGGGCCAGGCCGTCTATTTGAACTTGAAGGGACGACTCCGGCAGGCTGGGGCGATCGGGCCCACCTTCCATATCCAGTCGATCCGGGCCGGGGGCGAAGGGCGCGTGTTGCTGCAGGCGGCGGTGCAGGAGGGCGCGGGGAGCGGGTTGGCCGGCGGCATCCTGGCCTCGGTGAATGGCGCCGCCGCCGTCACCTACTACAACCATTTCCGGCCCGACCCGGACCCGGTGGTGCGGCTCCCCTTGGATGCGCGGGTCTTCCCCGATCTGAGTCAATCCGCGTCCGTGGTGAGCAACTACGCATTGGCGAGCGTCGTGACCGGGGGCGACTTCATCCTCAACGCCGCCGATCCGGACGCCGCAGCCACGCGGGTGAACGCGCGCGCCACCCTCGACATCCCGGCGGCGAACAAGATTCGCGCCGTGACCAACGGCGACCTCGACCTCACCGAGGTGAACAGCGATTTCCGTATCGACGTGGTACGTTCGAACGCCGGTGACGTGATCCTGACGGCGGCCGGGGCGACAGCCTCGATGTACGATGTGGCGGGCGGCAACGGGTCGACGCCCTACGTGATCGGGAACAGCATTACGTTGAATGTGCTGGGCGGGGCGGTGGGCACGCTGGGCAACTTCCTCGAAATCGATTCGTCGAACCAGGCGGATGGGTTGGTGACGGTGGCGGCGCGGCACAGCGGGTTCCTCACGGAGATCACCGGAGACCTCAACCTGCAAAGTGTGCTGTCGCAACACGGCGACGTGGTGTTGATCACCTTGGACGGGTCGATCCTGGACGCCGGGGACGACGCGGCGGCCGATGGCGCGGACGAGGCGGACATCCAGGGCGCGAACGTGGACCTGATCGTCAACGGGGGCAGCATCGGCACGGTCGACAACGAGGTCGACATCTATGGGGCAGGCGTGGGCCAGCAGGACAACACCCTCCAGATTGACGCGGCGGCCCCAGCCCCCGGCCGGTTGGTGGCCACGGCCACGGACAGCATTTACCTGCGCGAAGTGGGCGGCGGCTTGCGGGCGTTGCGGGTGGCAGCGCAAACCGGCGACGTGCTTCTGACCGTGCACGACACCGTCCGTCCGGGTGAGGACCTGCTGTTGTTGGTGAGCGGCCAGACGTATGACGGCGTGGCGGTGTCGAACGGGAGGATCGAGGCGCCCGGGACGGTCACCTTGCGGGTCGCCGACAACGTCACGGTGCCGGCCGGGACATCGGTGCAGGCGGGGGTGGCGATCGAGGTGCAGGGCGATGCCGGCGACGCCGATCCGAGCAGGGCGAGCAACGTCGACGACATCGGAACGGTGATCGAGATGCGGGGGGATTTGACCGCGCCGAGCGTCGCGATTCGGGGCGGCAACAACATCGACTACCTCCAGCTCACCAACCCGCTCGGCATCAATCCGGGTGGCACGACCTTGCTTTTGGGCGGGTTAAGCGACGACCGGTTCTTCATCCAGGCCATTGCGGGGACGACCACGGTGGACGGCGGAGTGGGGGCGGACCGCTATTACCTGGCCTCGAACGCCTCGGTGGCCGCCTTCACCACCGGCAGCGGCCTTTACGACGACGATCCGCCGGTCGATCCGATGAGTGTGCTGACGGGCACGTTGACGAAGCTGGGCGGCTTGCTGATCCACGCCGATGAAGGCGGGAATGGGGGCACGCGCGACGCCATCTACGTGAGTTCAGCAAGCAGTTCGACGCCGCTCGACGGGCTGGTCAGTCCCGGGGCGATCACCGGCCTGGGTCTGACGGGCGCGATTTCCTACACCACCGTCGAGGGCGTGGCCATCTTCGTCAAGCTGGGCAGCGCTGCGGATACCTTCCGGATCAAGGACGTCCATGCGAACGTGTCCATCTTCATTTACGGGGGCGACGGCGATGACACGCTCACGGTGGGGAACGATGAGAACCGGCTGAACGACATCAGCGGCGTGGTGGCGTTTTACGGCGAGGGCGGCACGGGCGACCGGCTCAACGTTTATGGCAAGGCGCCCTCGAGCGCGCCGGGTCAGTTGACGGCGGTGGGGGTCAACGGGGCGGAGATGGGGACGAACAGCCTGCTGAGCGTGCACCAGATGTTCGGGGCGAACTACGATCCGGCGGTGGCCGGGGCGGGGACGGCGCCGGGGGCGATTTACTTTGCGCGTCGATTGCCGGGCGCGACGCATGATCTGGACACGTTCGAGAGCAGCGTCGAGAGCGTGCGTGTCTACCTGGGTGGTGGCAACGACGTGTTCAACGTCGACAGCACCTACCGTTACGAGTACGCGCCCGGCCAGCTCGCCATCTCGCAGGTCCATCTCGGGGCTGGGGACGACACGTTGACGATCGGCTCGACGCCGATGGGGCTGTATGCGGATTCGTTGCGCCGGTTGGATTTCATCTTCGGACCGCTCCTGGTCTTCGGCGAGGACGGCGATCACGATCGGATTGCGTTTGACGATTCGGGCGACATCAAGCCGAACGAAGGGACCCTCGAGGAGACGACGATAAGTGGGCTCGGGATGACGGGATCTGTGTCCTTCGATTCGTTCGAGGAGGTCGAGTTGCGGTTGGGGACGGGGCCGGTGACGTTCTTTATTCCCGGGACGCGGGCGGGGGTGACGACCAACGTGCGCCTGGGGGATGGGTTCGACAAGGTTTACCTGGGCACGCGGGCGGGGCAGGCGGATCAGGGCACCCTCGACGGGTTCCTTGGGCCGATCATGGTGGACGGCCTTGGGCCGGAAGCCCGCGACGAACTGCACCTGAACGACCAGAGCACGGCGGCGGGGCAGCTCTACACGATCCGCAACGAACTCGGGCCGCTGACCACCTTGCAGGATGGGCAGACGCCGTGGCGGTTCGACACCACCACGGTCACGCGCAGCGGCGCTGCGAACATCGTTTACCGCAACTTCGAGACGGTGGTGCTCAACGCCAGCCAGGGCGCTGACGTGATCAGCCTCGAGGGCACCCATCGCGAGCAGGACACCTTGGGCGGGCACAACTCGACCTTCACGATCAACGCGGGCGGCGGGGATGACCTGATCAACCTGGGCCGCCCGAGCGGGGCCGGGTATACGCTGGACGAGTTCGCGATTACGGAAGGGCCGCCGACCTACGCGGACGGCCAGGTGCCCAGCACGCGGGGCATCCCGGTCGTGATCCATGGGCAGGGCGGCTTTGATGCGGTGCACTTCCTGGATTCGGCCAGTGTCATCGACACGAACCTGGCCTTTGTGCAAAGGACGTTCGCGGACCTGTTCCCGCCTGATCCTCTGGCCTCGGAGAACTGGTTGGACGTGTTCACACGATTGCTGGGTGAGGATCCTGCGGGAGCACCTTACACGACGGTCGCTCTGTCCCGGCAGGGGAGTGTGACGCCGATCAATGCCAGTGCGCGGGCGACCGAACATATCCTGGCGTCGCTGGGCAGCGGCCAGGATGTCATTCAGTTTGCGGGAGGGCGTTACGACTTCGACATCACGGTGTATGCGGGTGGCGGAGACGACACGTTCAACGTCGAGAACGCCTTCGATAACCAGGGTCACCAGCTGGTGCTCAACGGCGAGGATGGCAACGACCTAGTGTTCGTGGACTTGCAGGCGTCCTTGGCCAGCCTCGGGGCGCTCAGTCGGACCGTGCTGCGGGCGACGGCCCAGGAGGCGGCGGTCGGGCCAGGGTTCCTGCCGCTGGCGCTGGGCACGTATTACATCGAGACGCGGGACCAGGGCGGGTGGCAGTTCCGGTTGGTGGATGGGAACGGGAACGCGGTGGCCATCGGGAACGCGGCGGGCACGGCCAGCACGGCGGAGTGGCAGGCGATTCCCACGGCGGGCGATCCGCGGCAGTTCGACACCCGCCGCGGGCTCTTGATCCGCTTCGCCCTCGACTCGGGCCAGTACCAGGCGGGTTCGTGGGATGCCAGCGCCGCCCTGGTCACTGCGGCGCGCGTGTTGGTGGGGGCGCCCGACGGGCGGATCGCGTTCACCTTCAACGGCGGTGCGCAACCGCTCAATGGCGAGGGCGACAAGCTGCGGGTGGCGGGCGATGGGGCCACGGCCGGGGGCGAGTATCATCCGAGCGCGACGCTGCCGAGTTCGGGCCTGGTCACGGTGCGGGGGAACCGGTTCGAGTTCACGGGCGTGGAGCCGTTGGTGGCGCATGGCCTGCCGAACTTCCGGGTCATCACGTCCGACCAAAACGCCGACCTCGACATCACTTCGATTCCGGTCGAGGACTTGAACCTGAGCTATCTGACCCTGCATGTGCTGACGTTGGACGGCGTCATCACGTGGCGGCAATCGGACAAGCTGGAGATCACGAACACGGTTGAGGCGAAGGAATACGGCACGGCGGTGTCCATGAGTGGGACGTCGTTGGCGGTGGGGGCCAAGGTTGCCCTGCCGGATCCGGCTTATGGGGTGGTGTATATCCAGGTGTGGAATGGATCGACCTGGGTCGAGCAGGCCAAGTTGTATCCCCCGGACCGCGCGACCAGCGGACAGGGCTTCGGGCGCGCGGTGGCCCTCGACGGCGATCTCCTGGTGGTGGGCGCGCCCCTCGATACGAGCCTGGGGGCGAACTCGGGCTCGGTGTATGTGTTCGAGCGCGTCAACGGCGTGTGGAGCCTCGAAGCGAAGATCCGGGCCAACAATGGGTCGGCCAACGCGCGGTTCGGCGAGACGGTGGCCATCAGCGGGGGCACGATCATCGTGGGGGCGCCGGGGGCCAACGCCGCCTACGTCTATACGCGGGCGGCGACGTGGGTGCAGCAGCAAGGGTTGACCGGGAGCGGCGAGTTTGGCGCGGCGGTGGCCATCAAGGGCGACCAGGCGGTGGTGGGCGCGCCGGCGGGCAACTTCGGGATGGGCACGGCCTGGGTTTACACGCGGTCGGGAGTGAGTTGGAGTGGATCGGGGCAACTGCTCGCGTCCTACGGCGACAACGAGACGGTGGGGTTGGACCGGTTTGGGGCGGCGGTGGCGATGACGGCGACGCGGATCGTGGTGGGCTCGCCGAACTGGACGGGCAAGAACGCCGAGCAAGGACGCGCGTTCGTGTTCGACTTGATCGGCGGGGTGTGGACGCGGGTGGCGCGGTTGACGGCGGATGGCGGGTTGCCGGAGGCGGAGGCGAACAACGAAGGCAACAATGGCGATCATTTTGGGGCGGCGGTGGCGTTGGATGGGGATTACGTGGTGGTGGGGGCGCCCGATTACGACCTGGTGGCCACCAAACAGGGGGCGGCTTACGTCTTCTATCGATTGGCGGATCTGGGTTCGGGCACGGGCGCGACGTGGACGCGGTCGAGCGGACCGACGGGCGCGGGCAGGCTGTTGCACGACAGGCCGGCGGGAGCCAACGCGGGGCAGGGTGCGCCGGTGCCGGACATGCTGGGGCGGAGCGTGGCGATCGGCGGCGGCCTCATTGTGGTGGGCATGCCGGGCTACAACGAGACGGTCCAGGATGGGTTCGGGGTGGATCAGATTGTGCGGGCGGATGTGGGGGCGATTCGGACGTATCGAACCGACGGGGTGTTGCCACAGTTCGCGAACGAGCGGCTGTGGGCGGAGACGTTGGCGGATCCGGCGGGCAATGCGACCGCGTCGCAATTCGGGTCGCGGACGTATTACGATCCGGCGCTGGGTTTGCTGTTCGTGTCGGATCCGGCTCGGGCCAAGGTTTACACCTACATTAATGAAGGGCTCTACTGGCGACCGTTCCAGACTTTGAGCGGGCCGGCGAACAGCCAGTTTGGGGCGGACTTCGACGTGGATGGGGACCGGATGATCATCGGCGCGCCGGGTGAGAACGCGGCTTATGTGTATACGCGGTCGTTCCTCACGTGGCAGTTGCAGCAGAAGTTGACGGGGCAAGGGAGTTTTGGCGCGTCGGTGGCCATCAGCGGCAATCGGCTGGTGGTGGGGATGCCGCTGGCCACGGGCAGCTATTACTCGCTGGGGCAGCCGTTGTCGGGCTACAACCTGCAGTTGGGCACGACGGGCGGGGCGGTGGTGTATTCGCTCAGCGGGGCGACGTGGTTCCAGGAACGGCTGCTCATGCCCGATGACAACGCGTTGCCCTACAACACGTCCTACAACTACACCTACAGTCCAGCGGGGTGGAACCAAGTATGGTTGCAGGGGAAGGGGTGGTATGGAATTGGCGGGCATTGGATCGGCGAGCATAACGGGACCAGCGTCATTCTGAAGCCCTGGATGATGATTGGGGTGGTCGACTATAACGGGGGCGATCGGGGATGGTGGTGGGAGGCCAATTATTCGGATCAGGAAGTGACGCGGACCCTGCCGGGATGGCTGAACGACGACATCGAGTTCATGATCGTCGGCACGGTGCAGGATTGGTGGTCACCCTATGCGAAGCTAAACATACGCGGGGTGTCCACGGTCTATCGGCCGGTCGGGACGGATGTTCCCGAGCACAACGACCGCTTGCTGACGGCTGGACCCTTTACTATCACCATGGCGGTGGACATCAACGGTGGCGATGGCGGTTATCATTACGCGGAAAACCACGGTTACGGCGAATACACCGTGACGATGGACGGGGATCGAAGGGACGACATTGATGGCATCATGGTGGCGAGCACGCGGCCTGCCACGCGCACGGAGGCCCGGGCGAACTACTTCGATCAACTCAACGGGGCGCGCTGGGGGTCGGCGGTCGACATCGTCGGCAACACGGTCATGGTGGGCGCCCCGGGCAAACAACGCGTCTCGGTTTACGATCTCAACCAGGCCAATTACAGTCACTGGCGCGCCACCATCGGCGGCGTCTCGATGACGCCGCTGCGCACGAGCTATTACAACGACCGTTCGGGCAGCGCAGGCGCCGATATCCTCGCTCGGAACGGCACGGCCTTCTACGCCGGCGTGCCCGGTAGCGGGGGCGGGGCGGTGGTCTCTTACACGCGGTCCGGTTCGTGGAGCGGGTCGGCGGTGCTCGGTTCGGGCGCCCCGCAGGGCGGCGGACGCTTCGGCGACGTGGGCACGGTGGCCTCGGCGGGCCTTCGCACGCTGATCGGCGCCCCCGGCGAATACGGCGGTTCGGGTGCGGCCTATCTCTTCGACACCTCCAACACCTACCAGGGCCTGCAGTTGCGGCCGTTCCGCTACAACTCGACGTCGCAGGCCATGGAGATCGATCCCCGCACCACGGTCGTGTTTGGCCGGGGGACCAGCCTCATCTCAGAGCGCTTCTACGTGGTGGGCACGGGGAACACCGACGACATCCCGAATGTCATTTACAACTTCCGCCAGCGTGGTCCCGCCTGGACGCCCGTGGCCACGAGCGCGATCTATACCCCCGAGGCCCTGCGCACGCCCAAGCTCGGATCCGACGTTGCCATTGACGGATCCACGGCCGCCATCGGCGCCCAGGACTACGACAATCGGGGCGCGGTCTTCATTTACACTCGGAACCCGAACACGGGGGCGTGGGTGGACCAAGGGATGGTCCAGGCCGGCGACGGGCAGATCCATGACAGGTTCGGGGCGACGGTCAGCCTGCGGGGCGACACGCTGTTCGTGGGCGCCCCCAACAAGGGCAATGGGGCGGGCGCGGTCTACGTGTTCCAGCGGCTCGGCCAGAGCTGGGTGCAGCAGGCCAAGCTGGTGGGAGGCGCGCGCGAGCGATTCGGCACGGCGCTGGACGTGGACGTGGACACGGCGCTGATCGGCGCCCCGGGCGGGAACGCGGTCTACTTCTACGGGCGAAGCGATGTCGGCTGGACCCAGCAGCAACGGGTGACCGGCAGCGGGTCCTTCGGGAGCGCGGTGGCCTTGGATCGGGGCACGGCGCTCATCGGCGCTCCCACCTCGAACGAGAGTCGGGGCGCGGTCGTGGTCTATGTCCGTTCGAGCGCGTCTTGGTTCCAGGAGGGCTCGGACCTCGTGGCCTTCGATGCGGCGCCTGATCACCGCTTCGGGACCTCGGTCGATGTGGACGGCGACTGCGTCGTGGTGGGCGCGCCCGGCGCCTCGAATCTGAGAGGCGCGGCCTACGTTTTCCTGCGCACAGGCGCGTCCTGGAGCCAGACGCAAAAGCTCACCGTAGGGACGAACCCGGAGGACACCAACCCGGCCGCGCCGAACGACAGCTTTGGGAACGCGGTGGCGTTGGAGGGATCGTTGCTGGTGGTGGGCGCGTCGCGCCGCGACATCACGCGGGTCGAGTTTGGGGCCAATGTGACCCAGCGCGACGAAGGCGCGGCGTTCGCCTTCGGGCTCAAGGATGGCCAATGGCGTCTCGAGACGCTGGTGCGTCCGCTCTTTGGCGCGGATGCCTTCGCCGGGGATTACGTGGGCTACGCGGTGGCGATCAGCGCCGGGCAGGTCTTGGTCGGCGCGCCGCAGTTGGATGGGCGTCCGAATGCCAGCGACACCCAAGGCGCGGGCTACGCCTTCGTCCGCGAGGTGTCGCCTCCGCTGACCGTCACCTATCCGGAGCGCCAGGACCAGATCATCCGCGGCGCCCTCGCGAATACGATTGCGGGCACGGTGGGTGGCGTGCGCACGGCCGACTTCCACTTCTTCGACATCCCGAGCGTCACGGTGCAGGCGGGCGCGGGGAGCGACCGGGTGACGATCGGGCCCGATGGGCTGACCGCCTACGGCTTGCAGAACTTCGCGGTCTTCCTGGGGGCTGGCGATGACGTCCTGACCACGCTCTCGCCGGAACTCGAACCGCCGGCGGTCGGCGAGTTTGTGACGACCGGCGATTTCGGGGTCCAGCCGGAAGGTGGCGCCATCCCGGGCGGCGCCGGCTATCAGCAACTCACCGGCGGGTTCACGTTCGACGGTGGTATCGGCAGCAACACCTTGATCGCGCGCGCCGACACCGATTGGAGCCTGAACGGGAATGTCCTCGCCGCGCGCAACGGGGAACGCCTCCAGTTCCTGAACGTGGCCTCGGTGCAACTGATCGGCGGCGCCAGCGGCAATATCCTTTCCGCCGCGAACTGGGGCGGCGCCCTGCTGATCGACGGGGCGGGCGGGGCAGACCAGGTGACCATCGACGGCGGCACGGTGGCGGGGGCCACCATTGCCGACACGGGGGTCGGCGCGAGCGACCGCGATCAACTGACCGTCGTGGGCACGGCCGGGGCCGACACCTTCACGGTGACGTTGCCGGCGGTTCAGATTGGCGCCCGCATCTTCAACTATAGCGGCATCGAGGTGTTGCGCCTGGCGGGGGCGGCCGGGAACGACCGGTTCGGCGTCACGGATGCGGGCGCCGACACGCTGGTGCTCGATGGCCAGGATGCCTCGGACACTTACGACGTGTTCCTGAACACGTTCACGCGGATGGTGGCGGTGCGGGTGAGCGACAGCGGACCGCTGCCGACGGCGGGCGGGACGGACACGCTGAACGTTCCGTCGGCCAGCAACCTGCAGCCCGCCGCGGCGGGCGCCACCAACCTGGTGACCTACGGCGACAAGACGCTCACCTACGACGACACGATCGAGGTGGTGGGCTTCAGCACGGCCACCCCGATTCTGAGCGTGAGCGGCACCAGCGGGCCGGATGTGATCTATGTGATCGGCTCGGTCCTTTACGTGGGCCGGGCCACGATCGACCTGTCTACCGTCATCGACCTGACCATCAACGGCGGCGACGGCGACGACATCATCGTGGTCGTGAGCGTGCTGCCCACTTTGACACGCCTGGTCATCCATGGCGGGAGTGGCAGCGACACGATCTATGGGCCTGCGGCGGGCAGCATTTGGCACGTCACGGGCGTCAACCAGGGTTACGTGGCGGCGCCGATCCGGTTTGACTTCAGCAACACCGAACGGCTGGTGGGCGGCGGTGGCAACGACGAGTTCTGGTTCGACAACAACGCCGCCACCATCACGGAATGGATCGAGGGTTCGGCCGGCTCGGATCTGCTCCAGTTCTCCGGTCGCACCCACCCGGTGACCGTCAATCTCCAAACCCACACCGCGACGCCCATTGGGCAGTACTTCGGTGGGATCGAGGTGTTCGTGGGCAGCGCCGGCTCCGATACGTTCGTCGGGGCGGACGTGCCCACCTTCTGGACGCTGCCGGGTTCGAACGTGGGGAGCGTGAGTGGCCAGGCGACCTTTGCCGGGTTCGAGAACATCACGGGCGGCGCCAGCACGGACATCTTCTACCTGAGCGGGGTGACGCCGGTGACGGGGTTGCTGGATGGCGGGGCGGGCGACAATACGCTCCTGTTGCTCCTGACCGACGCGGCCGACACCCTGCTCGTGAGCAGCCTGGTGCTCCTCGGGCCCATGGGTCAGGTGCTTTACACGAACATCGACCACCTGGTCGTCTCCTCTCTGGGCGGCAGCGACACGATCCTGGTTTACCCCGGCCTCGCGGGCTTCCCGGGCCTGGTGAGCCTGGACACGGGCGAAGGCGACGACGCCATCACGGTCAACCTGCTGGAAGGCGCTGACACCACCATCGACATCATCGGGGGCAACGCCGCCGCCGGCGACCGGGTCATCATCAACGGCACCGCCAACGCGGATACGATCCGGGTGAACGATCTGGAGGTCGACTTCGACCGGACGCTCGTGCGGTTGGACTCGGTCGAGCACCTGACGGTGAATGGCCTGGATGGCGACGACACCTTAGCGGCCAGCGGCGCCACCGTGCCAGGCAGCCTCACTTTGCTGGGCCAGGCGGGCGACGACACGATCACGGTGAGCTACCCGCTCACCACCGGCCAACTCGAGGCCGACGGTGGGGAGGGCGAGGCGAACGTTCTGGTCGTGGAAGGCACCGACGGGGCGGACGAGGTGGTGCTGGAGGCGACGATCATCCACATGGTGGGCGCCAGCGCAGTGCAGTATGCGAACATGGCCTCCCTGCAGATCGCGCTCTTCGGCGGGGAGGATCAGGTGACGGTCGTGTCGACCCACGTGGGGGACACGGTGGTGAGCACCGGGACGGACGCGGACGAGGTCTTGGTCGAGAACACAGCGGGGAGGCTCGAGATTGCGACCGACGAGGGGGCGGACCGGGTGGATCTGCGCGCCTTGGGGGCGGAGGCCACGGTGAACTTGGGCCCGGACGACGACGTGCTGAATGTGTCCTCGGATGCCCCCGCGAACACGGGGGTGCTCACGGGGATGATGGCTGACCTCTTCGTCCTCGGCGGGGGCGGCGAGGATGCGCTGGTTGTGGACGGTTCGGCGAGCACGGAGGACCTGGTGGGCCAGTTGGATCGGCAGCGGTTGACTGGCCTGGGGATGGGTGGCTCGATCAGCTACGGTGGTTTCGCGACGGTTGACCTCACGACCGGCGACGGCTCGGATACGATCGAGATCGTCGACACCGATGCCGGCGCGATGACGACGGTGAACACGCGGGACGGCAGCGACATCGTCACCGTGCGCGGTCTCAGCGGCCCGGCCGCCGTTAACACGGGTCTGGGCCCCGATAGGGTGAATGTCGTGCTCACCGAACAACCCGGGGGCGAGGAAGCCACGGTGTTCCAGGGCTTCGAGGCGCTGCTCACGGTCCACGGCGGGGTCGGGCCGGATCCGGATACGCTCCATGTGGACTTCAGCCTCTCGACGGCCGGTGACACGGGCGAGTTGACGTCCGCCCGGCTCACGGGCCTGGGCATGGCGGAAGGGATCGCCTACCACGAACTCGAATTCGTTCATATCTTCCTGGGTTCGGGCGGCGACACCTTCACGATCCACTCGACCCACGCGGGCGCCACCACCCTCGACGCCAGCGGCGGTGACGACCACCTCGAGGTCCGCACGACGGCCGGTCCGACGGCGCTCCTGGGCGGGGAGGGCGACGATACCATCCACGTGGGCAGCCTGGCCCCGGCGGCGGGCGGCGTTCTCAGCGGCCTGATGGGTCTGCTCAGTGTGTATGGCGAAGAAGGCACGGATGGGTTGGACGTGGATGACACGGGCAGCGCGGACCCGGCCACCGGCACCCTGACCGCCACGCAACTGACGGGTCTTGGCATGGCGGCGGGCATTACCTACGGCACGCTCGAAACGATCCGCGTGTCCCTCGGCTCCGGAGGCGACACCTTCCACGTCGACTCGACGCATGCCGGGGAAACGGTGGTCGAGACGAATGCCGGCGACGACGTCCTCAACCTCCGGACGGTGGCCGGGCCGACCACCGTCCACGCCGGCGAGGGCCGGGACACGATCAATGTGGGGAGCCTCGCCCCGTTGGCGCTGGGCACCGTGAACGGCATTGGCGCCGCGCTGACCGTGCATGGCGATGCGGATGAGGACACGCTCAACGTTGACGATTCGGGCGACGCGACGCCGAACGCGGGTGAACTCACGGACGCCCGGCTGACGGGGCTCGGGATGGCAGACGGCCTGAGCTACCACACCATCGAGACCCTGAACATCGCGCTGGGCTCCGGCGCCGACACCTTCACCATCGTTGGCACGCACGGGGGCGCCACCACGGTGCGGACCCACGAGGGCGATGACACGGTGAACGTGCGGGCCACCGCCGGCCCGACCGTCGTCCGCACCGGCGGCGGCGAGGACGTCATCAATGTGTCCTCCGATGCCCCGGCCAACAACGGCTCGCTCGATGCCGTCCTGGGCCTGCTCGATGTGGACGCCGGCTCCGGCGTCAACACCCTCAACGTCAGTGACGAGACCTCGCTCACGCCTGACCTCTTCGCCGTCATTACCTACGCCTCGATCCACGGGTTCGCTCCCGCCCCCATCCTTTACGCCGCCACCGGCGGCACGTTCGGCGGCGGGATCAACCTCGAAGGCGGCGCCGGCGGCAACCGCATCGTCATCGCCTCGACTCACCCCAGCGCCGGCTCCACCACCACCCTGTGGTCCGGCCGCGGTGACGACTTCGTCCTGGTCACGGAAATCGCTCCGCTCTCCCTGGTCCTGCACGGCCAGGAGGGCGACGATGTCATCGACGCGTCGGCCGTCACCTCGCGCTTGATCATCACCGGCGACGAAGGTGACGACAGCATCACCAGCGGCGCTGGTGATGATTGGATTACCGGCAATGACGGCAACGACCTCATCATCGCCGGCCTGGGCTCGGATTGGGTGTCGGGCGGCCCCGGCCGGGATGTCATCCTCGGAGACCTCGGCTCGATCACCTTGTCCGGTGGCGTGGTCATCGAGATCGCCACGACGAATCCGTCCTTGGGTGGCCAGGATGAGATCTACGGGGACGAAGGCGACGACGCCATCCTGGGCGGAGCCGGCGATGACGTCATCGATGCCGGGGCGGGCGATGACATCGTGCTGGGTGACCATGGCTATGCGGTGTTCGACGCGAGCGGCGTGTTGCTGTTGATCGAGACGACGGATGCGACGGAGGGCGGGAACGATGTCATCGGGACGGGCGGTGGTTCGGATGTGGTGCTGGGCGGGGTTGGGGACGACGTGCTCAACAGCGGGTCGGGTGACGACGTGGTGTTGGGCGACCAAGGGTCGGCGCGGTTTGACGCGGTGAGCGGGGCGAGCGTGTTGCGGGAGGTTCGGACGAGCGCGCCCGAGGTGGGCGGGGCGGACCGGATCGACGCGGGGGATGGCAACGACGTGGTGCTGGGCGGGAGCGGGTCGGATGTGATTGGGGCCGGGTCCGATGAAGGCGCCGACGTGGTTTTGGGCGACAACGGGTTGGCCTTGTTCGGCGTGAATGGCGTGCTGGCGCGCATCGAGACGACGGATGCGACGGTGGGCGGGGATGACCAGATTGCGACCGGCAATGGTCCGGACGTGGTGTTGGGCGGGGCTGGTGCGGACACGGTGGACGCGGGGAACGAGGTGTCCGGCGACCAGGCGCGTGACATCGTGCTGGGTGACCATGGCTATGCGGTGTTCGACGCGAGCGGCGTGTTG
>CAZVRY010000068.1:20543-27573 GCA_964629545.1 uncultured Verrucomicrobiota bacterium
CGGGTCCGATGAAGGCGCCGACGTGGTTTTGGGCGACAACGGGTTGGCCTTGTTCAGCGCGACCGGCGTGCTGGCGCGCGTCGAAACAACCGATTGCGGGTTGGGCGGGGACGATTGGATCGATGGAGGCAACGGGCCCGACGTGATCTTCGGGGGAACGGGCAGCGAGGTGGTGTTCGGCGGGTTAGACGCGTCTGCCGACATCATCAACGGCGACGATGGCTTCGCCCTCTTCAGCGAGGCAGGCCGGTTGGTCTGGATCGAGTCGACGTGCGTGGACCACGGAGGCGATGACTGGATCCAGGCGGGCGGCGGACCGGATGTGGTCTTTGGCGGGAGCGGGTCGGACCAGATCGATGCGGGGACGGACGAGGCGCGGGACATTGTGGCGGGGGACAATGCGCGGGCGATCTTCGATCCGACGGGGATTCTGCGGGTGCTGGAGACGATCGCGCCGAGCTACGGCGACAACGACCACATCGTGACGGGGAACGGACCGGATGTGGTCTTTGGCGGCGCTGGGGATGACTACGTGGACGCGGGGAGCGATGCGTCGAACGACCAGTCCCGGGACGTGGTGCTGGGAGATAATGGCCGGGCGGAATTCGATGCGGCGGGCGCACTGGAGATCATCTTTACGACCGACCCGTCTGTGGGTGGGAACGACTTCATCACCACGGGCGGCGGCCCGGATGTGGTGCTGGGCGGGGCGGGCAACGACACCATCTTCAGCGGCGAGGGTGACGACGTCGTGCTGGGTGACCATGGGGTGGCTGACTTCGTCATGCGGGATGGCGATTCGGCGACGCTGGACATGGTGCAATCGATCGATCCGACCCTGGGCGGGGAGGATCGGATCGAGGCTGGCGCGGGTCAGGATGTTGTCTTCGGCGGCACGGGCGACGATGAGATCAGGGGTGGCGCGGGCAGCGACGTGCTCCTGGGTGACCACGGTCTGTGGGACGCCTCACGCCCGCTCGATCAGCGTTTCCTCTCGATGTTCACCGGGGCGCAGGATGGTGGTGGCAACGACCGGGTCTGGGGCGGCGAGGGTGATGACTTCATTCTCGGCCAGCAGGGCGACGACTGGATCTTCGGCGGGGCGGGCCAGGACGATGTGACTGGCGGGCATAACGTGCCGGGCGGCGCGGACGGCGACGATCACCTCTACGGCGGAGATGAACCCGATCCGCTGAACCCCCGGGTGCAGGACGAGACCTACGCGACGCCGGGGGATGGGGCGGATGTGATCCTGGGCGACAATGGAATGATCACGCGCCACGCGGTGCCGGGCCATCCGGCCCGCTGGCAGACCTATCCCGCGCCGTTTGACCAAGTGGTCATCCGCACCATTGTCCTCTTCGACAACCTTGATCAGATCGGCGGCAACGACTTCCTCTACGGCGATGAAGGGGACGACAGTCTCTATGGCCAGCGTGGCAACGATGTTCTGAACGGGGGTGGCGGCGAGGACGAACTCTTCGGCGGCTTGGGCGACGACTGGCTGGTGGGCGGACCGGGCCATGACATGTTGATCGGGGATGTTGGGACGGCCTACCGAGCCCTCAACCCCGACGGCACGCCGCGCGTCAACGCGAACGGGTCCTGGCACCGGGATCTCCTCCTCAAGGAGGTAGGGGTGATCACCGGCAGCGTGCCGATGGACACCACGCCGCTGCGGATCGACGATCCCGAACTGGCGCGCAAGCTTCTGACGGCCGACCTGCTGCTGGTGGGCGGGGCCTATCTGCCGGGCGGGGCCAAGCTCACCCATGCCGACTCAGGAGCGTGGGCGACGAGTATCCTTCTGGTGGACCTGGTGGCGGCCAGCAACGACGTCCTCGACGGCGGGTCGGGCGAGGATTTGCTTGTCGGCCAGCGCGGCGATGACACGTTGCTAGGGGGAGACGACAACGACACCCTCTTCGGGGACGGCGTGACGAACGTCGTGCCCTTCTTCACCAACCTGCCCCAAGTCATGAACGGCATCCGGCTCATCGGCGTGGAACCGGGGGCAGATGTGCCCATCGTGCTGCCTCCGGGAGGGGCGCTGGTGGTGCCAAACCTGGCTTTGCGTGCGGACGAGTATGACTTTGTGGCGCCGGAGATCACCTACGTGCCGAAGGTGGTGGGGAGCTTTGGCGACCTGGCGGCGCAAGACAGCCTCACGCGGACGGACGGGGCGTCGTTCGCGACCTTTGCGTCCATCGTGCCGGACATGGTGCATCACGTGGACATGATGCCTGGCAACGATGTCCTCGAGGGCGGGGCGGGATCGGATTTGATGGTTGGGGATGACACGCTGATCTACGCGCCGCTCTTCACGGGCTTGGTCGAGATTGAGCGGGCGGCGCAGGACGTGGCCTTCGAGATGAACGCCATCCTGTATGGGTTGCATCACCTGGCTCTGGATTACCGTCTTCTCGAGGCCAAGGTCCTGGGCGTGAGCTTGCCCCACGACCTTCGCTTCGGGAATGACGTGATCGACGCCGGGGACGGGGACGATCTTGTGGCTGGCGATGACGCCGTCTTCCGGGTGCCGTTCATGGTGGGGTTGCCGGTCGAGGGCGAGGCATTCACGGCGGCGGCGCTGAAGTATTTCCACTTCCTCCGGGACCTCGAGCATGTGGCCTTCGACTTCCTGAACCTGACCCAACTGGCGCATGCCCAAGTGATCCAGTCGCTCAAGGCGGAAGCGCTCCTGCAGAACCCGAACCGGCAGTCCAGTCACCCCTCCATCAGCCAGGATCCAGACCTGCACGACCTCATCGTCGGAAACGACCGGATCAGCGGCGGCGCGGGCCACGATCTGCTCGTCGGCGACGATCTGTCTTTCGTGCTGCCCATCCTGAACGGAGACGTGGACGAGTTCGCGGTCGCCTATCCGAATGTGTCCGGGACGCTCTGGCGCGAGACGGCCAGTGCGTTGTCGGCCGCGGATGAAGCGCGGGACAAGGCGTTGGCGGCGCATTTGCGCGCCGATCATGGCGGGGTGGCGGACCGGTTGGCGGGCGATGCGGATCTGCGCTATGTGCCTTACGACTTCGAGTACGACCTCAACCGGGGCAACGACGTGATCGCGGCTGGGCAGGGCGACGACTTGGTGGTGGGCGACTTCGGTCTGTTCGTGGTGCCGATCGTGCTCCAGCCCTCCGCGGACCGGGACACCTACACGTGGTATCATCACGGGTCGGATTGGTTCGGTCGGTATTGGTCCGGTCACGGGCGCGGCTGGTTTGGCCACCATTGGGTTGGGAACGGGAACTGGTATGACACCAACTGGTTCCGTCGCCATGGGAACGACTGGGACGATCGCCATCGCAACGACTGGTATAGCCACCACCAGGAGTGGTTCGACTACGGGCTGTATGAGTTCATGCAGAAGAACCACCGGCATGATTACTGGCGCGGCCAGGGCCGCGGCTTCTTCAACGGCTGGTTCTGGCACCACCACCACGGCCGTCAGAGCTTCTACGCCCAGCACCGCCACGTGACCCTCATCATCGGGAACGACCAGTTGAGCGGCGATGATGGCCATGACATCCTTCTGGGCGACAACCTGGTGTTGGTGGTGCCGTGGGGGCCGGCCGCCTCCGCCCCCAGCGGCGGGGCCGTGGCCCCCTACTTCCGGTCGAACCTCCTGGCCGGCTGGGGCTTCATCCTCAAGGATCCCAGCCACACCGGGCGGTTGGGCATCCTTTTCGGCGACACCCTCAGCGGGGGCGACGGGAACGACTCCCTCCTCGGGCAACAGGGGCGGGACACGCTTGACGGCGGGTTCGGTGACGACCAACTCCATGGCGGGTCGGGTCGGGACACCTTAGTCGGCGGCGGCGGCCACGACCGTTACAGGTGGTCCAACGGCGTCGGATCGGTCCGCACGACCCTCGAACTCATGCAGGGCCTCTTCCTGTCCTCGATGAGCCCGATCGTCGAACGGTTGTTGCTCGATGTCGCGGCCACCGAGGGCGTGCTCAAGCCATCGGGAGACGTGCTGACGCTGACGGCGGATGGGGTGACTGGCACCGTGTTTGGCCAGACGCCCACCGCCAGCCTGGACGTGGACATCCATGGTCCCACCGCCGCCGTGCGCGGCCAGCGGCTCGATTTCAGCGCCCTCCTGAGCGGTCAGGCCCCCTCGAGCGCCGACCGCATGCAATGGAAGGTGCTCGATGCGGCCAACCAGATCGTTGCCGTGGGATCCGGGCCAGCCCTCGCCTTCCGCCCCAACACGAACGGCACCTACCGGGTCATGTTCGGCCTGGCCAACGCCCAGGGCGCCGTCGGTGTGGCCACGCTGGCGCTGGAGGTGGTGACGTCGCTGCTCCTGCCCGACGCGGCCCATCCGGGCGAGTTCGTGTGGATGATCGGGGGCACGGCGGCGGACGACGACCTCGAGATCCGGCGGGGCACGACCAGCGCCTGGGTGCGGGTGACGATGGACGAGCACGACAGGTCGGCGGCCAACTTCGATCGGCAGTATCAGAACATCAGCCAAGTGCAGGTGTTCGCCGGGCTGGGCGACGACGACGTATCGGTGAGCTCGAACGCCGGCACCCTGCCCGTGCTGTTGGATGGCGGGCCCGGCCACGACACGTTGGCGGGCGGGGCCGGGAGCGATGTGCTCAGGGGCGGCTTCGGCCGGGACTCAATCTACGGCGGCGGTGGCGACGACCTCCTCGAGGGCGGTCTGCATGACGATTCGCTGGACGGCGGGGCGGGCGACGACGTGCTGCTGGGCGGCCGCGGCGATGATTGGTTGAGCGGCGGGGACGGCGGTGACGTGCTGGACGGGGGTGAGGGTGATGACGTCGTGGAGGGTGGCAAGGGCGGGGACGTTTTGCGCGGCGGGCCGGGCGACGACGTTTTGCGGGGCGGCGATCAGGACGACCAGCTCTTCGGTGGGGAGGGGCAGGATGAGCTTTACGGCGGGGCCGGCTATGACCTGCTCGATGGCGGGGCGGGGTTGGACAAGGTTTGGGGCGACGACGGCGATGACACGTTTGTGATCAGTGCCGGCGCGGATGCTTTCGATGGCGGGAAGGGCGCCGAGACTCTCGATCTTGACGAGAGCCATGCAGCGGTGGGACACAGTTACGCCCTCAGCGCGGCGAGTCTAGTCCGCGATGGTGTCCTGGTCTTCACCTTCGTCAACTTCGAGCGGCTGGAGCTGCGTCTTGGACCCGGCGCGAACTCGCTGGTGCTGTCCGGCCTGGGCGCCCCGACCACCACCGTGCAGGGTGGGGGGAACGCGGGGTCGGTGCTGACCGTGGCCTCGAGTTCGAGTCTGGCCGGCGAAGCCATCCTGGCCGGGTTCCCGGTGGTGGCCTCGGTGAGCGTGGCGGGCAGCCTCACGGGCCGCCTGGATTTCCGGGACGCCAATGCGCTGGGTCCCGTGACGATCGGTGGCGATCTGACCGGCCAACTGGCTGCGACCGGCGCGATTCCGGCGGTGACCGTCGGCGGCAGTGCGTTGGGCCTCATCCGCGCGGCGTCCCTGGGGTCGGTGGCGGTGCAGAACGCCGCCGGGCCGCAGGTGTTGACCGTGCGGGAGGCGGGGATCGAGCGGCAGATTCGGACCGTGGCGGCCGGTTCTTCGACGCCGACGCCGATCTTCGAGTTGATCTATCAATCCACCCTGGCCGGTTACGAGACGCCGCAGGTGGGGTTGCGCATCCGCAACAGCAATCCGGCGCGGTTGTTCGATCTGAGCTTGGAGGTTTACACCGTGAGCGGCAACGAACTGGGCGCTCGGAGGGCGAGCGCAGCCTTCGATCTCGTCCGGTTGGATGCGGTGGCGGTGAGTGGGAACAGCGCGGGGAAAGCAGGGCTGCGGAACCTGGTGGTGGCGGGGAGCCTGTTGCTGGCGCTGGATGATGGGACGCGGGCGCATTTCGGTTTGAGCGCGGGGACGACCGGCGGGGTGCAGTTGCCGCAGGACGACGTGGCGCTGGTGGCCGTGCGGGATGTGCTGGTGGATGCGGCGGTCCGGGCCAAGTCGGTCGAGGCGGTGGCCTTCGGGGCCTTCGTTGACGGCACGGGGGCGGTGGCATCCTCGGTTTTGGCGGCGGTGGCGGATGCGAACCAGATGCTGGCGGCGGGGACGAACAAGGCGACGGGGGCGGGATGGATGGCGTTGGTGGTGGGGGAGGCGCAGCCGGTGGCGTTGTTCCTCGTGAAGACGGGCGGCACCTTCGACAGCGATCCGGTGCGGTTTGCGGATCAAATCGAGGACGGGGCCGCGGTGTGGGTGGAGTTCACTTTGGTAGCGGCGAGCGGGAGCACGCCAGCGAAGGTGGACGGACTGCTCTTCAAGGGCGACGGCGGTTCGGTGAGCACGGGGCAGTGGGTGCCGTCGGTGACCAGCACCGGGCCGCTGGGAGAGTTGAGTCTGTCGTCGTCGCGGGGGCTTGCGTCGGTGACGGCGCCGAGCGTGTTGGGGAGCATCGATGTGTCGGCGGGGGCGATTACGGGGGACATTCAGACGACGGGCCAGCGGGTGGATGCGCTGACGGGGGCGGTGACGGCGGTGAATGCGGACTTGGGGCGGTTGTCCGAGGCGAAGGTGAACACGTTTATTCGTTCGGCCGGGACGCTGAGCGGGCGGATCATCGCGCGGGGGAATTTGATCAGCACGGTGATCGCGGGCAACGGGATCAGCGGCGTGGTGGCGGCGCAAGGGGACATGGGCTTGCTGGATGTGGATGGACTGGGTCAGCCAGCCCGGTATGGCGGGATGCAGATCACGGGGTCGCTGACGGGTGAGGTGGTGGTGCTGGGGGATGTGATCGGGGACATTTCGATCAGCACGGGGCTGCGGGGTGGTCGGGTTGGGGTGAAGGGGGCGGTAGTGGGGGCGGTCACGATCAGCAGTTCGTTCTACAGTTCAAGCGTCCTGGTTGCGTTGGGGCCGATCGGGAGTGTCAGCGCTCCGCTGGTGGTGCCGGCCGTGTCCGGGATCATTGCGTCGACGGGGTCGGTGACGTTTGCGAGCAACCCGACGCTTTCGGGTGGGCGGGTTTACCATCCG